>JBAIYF010000528.1:0-21149 GCA_037916115.1 Anaerolineales bacterium | reverse complement strand
GAAACGACACCTGCATTCGATGCCAATGCGATGGGTGCTGGTGATGGGCTTTTCACTGAGATGCCCGACTGGCTCTCGGATGCCATGGAAAGCCCTGCCACCCCCGCAGTCCCTGAACCTATCACCGGTTCAGATGCGCTTTCGCCGAACGAGCTGCCCTCATGGGTGGAGGCGATGCGCCCCGTTGAACAAAATCAGGGTATCTCTCTGGCGGCTGCAATGGCTGCCAGCAGCGGGCCTGCTGAGTCGCAGGGGGCGCTGGCTGGAATTTCGGGCGTTCTTCCTGCCGGGGTTGGTTTCACGCCTACCAGCAAACCGAAGGTTCATTCCATTAAGTTAAATGCCAGCGAAGAACAGTTGCGGCAGGCGGGCATCCTTGAACAGATCCTTGCTGCTGAAAACTCTCCTGTTGCGCTCGCCTCAGAAAGCAAGCTAGGTTCATCGCGTGCCCTGCGTTGGGTATTGGGCGCCATCATGTTGATCTCTGCCTTTTTGTTCGCGTTCACGGGTACACAGATCTTCTCTACGCCTGTGGGAATTCCGAACGAACTCAAGACCGCTGTTTCGATCGTGCAGGTCATTCCGCCGGATGCGCCCGTTCTTGTTGCCTTTGATTATGACCCCTCACGAGCCGGTGAAATGGAAGCCGCAGCCGCGCCGTTGTTCGACCATATGATGATCATCAACCATCCGCGTTTTACCTTTGTTGCTACCAATGAGTATGGGACCGTACTTGCCGAGCGCTTCATTTCTGGACCTCTGGCTGGGCGCGGCTACCAAACCGGTGTGACTTACCTGAATTTGGGTTACCTGCCCGGTGGTCAGTTGGGTATTCGCACGTTTGCGCAGAACCCTGCCCAAACCATTGCATTTGATATTTCCAATCAGCCCGCATGGACCTTGCCACCATTGCAGGGGGTCACAACGTTGAATCAGTTCGCTGCCATCATCCTCATCACAGACAACGCCGAATCTGCTCGCACCTGGGTAGAGCAGACCCAGGAACTGCGCGGCGCAATTCCTTTCATTGTAGTGTCCAGTGCGCAAGCCTCACCGATGATCCAACCGTATTACGAATCGGGGCAGGTGCAGGGAATGGTTTCCGGCTTGTATGGCGGGGCGATCATCGAACGCCAGTACAACAATGGCAGCCCAGGCATGGCGCGCAGGTATTGGGATGGATATTCCGTTGGCATGTTGATCGCTGCAGTCCTTGTCCTTGGCGGCGGCTTGTTGAACCTGTTCCTCGGCATGCGCGATCGTGCCGCAGAGAGGGAGGAATAAAGCATGGCGCTCCCTCTTGACTTGATCACAGGTTTGTTGAGTTTCCTTTTTACGCTCATGATCCTGAGCTACCTTATCGGCGACAACCCATTGTTCAAGATCGCTGTATATCTTTTTGTTGGCGTTGCCTCAGGATATGCCGCTGCGGTCATCTTTTGGCAGGTGCTTTCACCTAAACTTTTCATACCCACGGTTACCGTGCTGCAAACAGGCGCAAACGATATTGGTATGGTTCGCTTGTTCATTCCGTGGCTGGGTTTGGGTTTCATCTTGATGAAGATCTCTCCGCGTCTTGCAGGAATGTCGCGTGTGGTGATGGCGTTCCTGGTGGGGGCGGGGGCTGCTGTTACCCTTGCCGGTGCGTTGATCGGTACACTCGTTCCGCAGATCAATGCCACCATCAACGCCTTCGACCTGCAAGCTGCAACTGCTCGTAATATCGGCACGTTTGAAGCGCTAGGCAATGGCGCTGTAATTCTGGTCGGTGTTGTTACGTCATTGGTATATTTCCATTTTGGGGCGCGTCGACGCCTCGATGGATCTGTCCACCGCACGGGCTTCATTGAAATGCTCGCCTGGCTGGGACAGATCTTCATTGGCATCACATTGGGCGTGGTCTTCGCGGGTGTGTTTGCCTCCGCATTGACCGCTCTGATGGAACGCGCTTCGTCCATCGTTCAATTTATCAATTCTCTGATAGGGATCTCCTAGGTAGCATGCCCACTTCACTGGTCACCGGTAACTCCCTGCTCGCCATCGATGTCGGCGCCTCAAGCACTCGCGCTGTGCTATTCGATGTGATCGAAGGCGAATATCGCTTTGTTGCTTCAGGCGTTGCACCCAGTACTGCTGAAGCACCCTTCAAGGACGTCTCTGAAGGCGCGCGCAATGCCATTCAGTCGTTGCAGACCATCATGCAGAAAACCCTGCTCGATGCAACACGCAGTCTGATCGTGCCGAGCCAGCCCGATGGTTCCGGTGTGGATTCGCTCGTCGTCACCATTTCAGCCGGTCCCGCTGTCAAAGCCATCGTCGTTGGTCTCCTCAAGGATGTTTCACTCGATAGTGCGCGCCGCCTGACGGAAACCGTTTACACGCGAGTTGTCGATACTCTCAGCCTCGGCGACACCCGCAAACCCCAACAGCAGATTGACAGTATCCTGCGTGCCAGACCGGATATGGTCATCATTGCCGGTGGCACCGATGGAGGCGCCTCGCGCTCCCTCCAAAAACTGCTCGACCCCATTGGGCTTGCTAGCTACCTCCTGCCGGAGGAAAAGCGCCCCGCCGTGTTGTTTGCAGGCAATGCCAAAATGTCAACTGAAGTGCAATCGCTTGTGGGTTCTTTTGCATCCTCTGTGCATTTCAGTCACAACATCCGCCCGTCGCTGGATGTGGAAGACATTGACCCTGCCGAACTTGAACTGGCGCAGATGTTCATCAACATCCGTAAAAAACAGCTCAGAGGACTGGATGTGCTCAATCTTTGGGCAGGCGGACATACCCTGCCCACATCCTATGCCACCGGGCGTATGGTGCGCTTCCTTGCCGAGATCTATGGCTCGAAAAAAGGTCTGCTCAGTGTAGACCTTAGCGCATCCTCCTCGGTCATTGCAGCTGGATTCAAGAAGAAATCTGTGGTCAAAGCATTCCCGCAATTTGGCGTTGGTGAAAACCTCACCGGTTTGCTTTCTCATACCACACTCGAAGATATTATGCGCTGGTGTCCGCTCGATGTTCCCCCCAGTGTCATCCTTGATTATCTCTACCAAAAAGCCCTGTATCCTTCAGTCATTGCTGCCACCCCCGAAGACCTTGCCATTTCGCACTCGGTTGCGAAACAGGCGCTCTACCTTGCCATGCAAGCGGCGCAGCGTGATTTTCCCAAAGATGCGGCATTTATCAAACCGAACCTTACCCCGCTTTTTGACCCGATCATTGCGGGTGGTTCTGCCTTGAACGACGCCTCAAAACCTGGGCGTAGCCTGCTTCTGCTTCTCGATGCGGTTCAACCCGTGGGCATTTCCACCATTATCCTCGACCAAAACAGCCTCATGCCCATGCTTGGAGCCGCTGCTTCGCAAAACAATATTCTGCCTGTGCAGGTTCTTGAATCTGGCGCATTTCTTAGCGCTGGAACGGTCGTATCACCCGTTGTTGCGGCAAAATATGGTCAGTCCATCCTAAAGGCAAAGGTCACTTACGATACCGGCACAGAAGCCTCCGTAGATCTGAAGTACGGCTTCCTTGAAACCCTGCCTCTCGCCGCGGGTGAAGGCGCACACATCACTATACAGGTCGGGCGCGGCGTCAATATCGGGCTGGGACCGGGGCGCGGTGTGAAAAACATGCCCATTGCTGGCGGGGCGTTGGGCGTCATCTTCGACGGGCGCGGACGTCCACTGGACTTGCCTGCTGACCCTGTTCGCAGACGTGAACTCATCAAAAAATGGAATTGGGCATTGGGAGGCGGGTAAACATGCTAACACCAGTACATCATATCCTCGGTCTAACCACCATCGTTCGGGAAAGGCTTTTACCCATTTCCGGGAACGTTGTCGTCCGTGTGCAGCAAAAGGTTGCAGCTGGCGATGTCGTTGCTGAAACCCGTTGGGCGCGCGAACACACCTTGTTGGATGTCGCCCGTACCCTCAAAATATCCACCGTCGCAGCCGATGCCCTCATTAAGTGCCAGATCGGAGACCGCATTAAGGCGGGAACCGAGATCGCAAGCGGAAAGGGGATGTTCCCACGCAGGGTCACTGCCCCGCGTGACGGGCGTGTCGTCGCCGTGGGAGGCGGACAGGTCCTCATGGAAGTGGGCGAGGCAAAAATGGAATTGCGCGCCGGGCTTCCCGGTGTCGTAACCGAAGTGATCCCCGAACGCGGCGTTGTCATTCAGGCATCGGGCGGTTTGGTACAGGGTGTATGGGGAAATGGGCGTATTGATGCAGGATCATTGGTCAACCTCATGGAAGGACCTGATACTGTACTTGTCCCTGGTCGTGTGGATGTCAGCATGCGCGGCTCGGTCATACTCGGCGGAATCATAAAATCGGTCGAGACCCTGCAGGCGCTTGCAGAACTTCCTGCGCGCGGCTTGATCGCCTCCAGTATGCCGCCCACTCTCCTGCCCAAGTCGCGCGAGATGAAATTTCCGATCATGCTTACGGATGGGTTTGGCTCGATCCCGATGAATTCCGCAGCGTATAAACTGCTCAGTACCAACACCAAGCGCGAGATAGCTCTGAATGCCGAAAGTTACGACCGTTATACCGGTACCCGCCCCGAAGTATTCATTCCGCTGCCAGTTTCTTCAGAACCGCCGCTTGCAGTTGATGTGCAGGCACTCGCCCCCGGTGTACAGGTGCGCATGCGTCGCCCGCCCGCCATGGGCATGCTTGGTTCGATCGTTTCCATCAAACCTGGTCTAACCGCCTTGCCAAGCGGCGTACGCGCCCCCGCAGCAGAGGTCAAACTGGAAAATGACGAAACGGTGATCGTCCCGCTCGTAAACATGGAAGTTGTGGGATAATTGCCAAAGAATTTGAAGGAATAACAAAGAAATAATAATCAGGAGAGTGCTCCATGTCTTATGAAGAACAGCCATTTGAAGAAAACATGCCCGAAGGTGAAGAACTCCCCGAGGAGTCGAATAATAATCGTACCTTCCTGATTGCTGCCGGTATTCTGGGCGGTATTATTTTGATCGCGGTTGCCTGTCTTGTCGGCTTTATTTTGCTCAACCGCAACACTGCACAAACAACGGATGCTGCCGCAGTTGCAGCAACAGAAACTGCAGTGGCTTCCAGCAATTTCATCAATCAAGCGTTGACTGCCACCGCTGAGTCGGCTTCACTGCCTACAGCCACCCTGCCGCCCACAGCCACATCGGTTGTAAACCTGCCGACCGCAACAGCCACCACCGTGGCAAACACGAACAATGCCAGTACACAGGTTGCTGCTACAGCCACCGTCGGTGCGGCACTGACGCAGGCTGCTGTTGCTCAGTTGACCATCGTCCCGACTACCACCGCTCTGCCTCAAACCGGTTTTGTGGAAGATGTGGGAATTCCGGGGCTGACCGTGATGGCGTTGGCATTTATCATCGTCATCCTTATGGCGCGCCGCTTGCGCTTCGCTCCGACCCGATAATTGTTTCCCCGACCCAAACAAAAAACTCACCCCAAGCCGGGGTGAGTTTTACTTTAATCCATTCGCGCTTACGAAACACTTTCCGCCACTTTTTGACCATAACCCAGCAGCGCTTTGACCATCTCTTGGCTTCGCCCTTCAGCATAAACACGCAGCACAGGTTCGGTGCCGCTTGGGCGCACCAACAGCCACGAGTCGTCAGACATAATGTACTTAACACCGTCGCGCTGGCTGATCTCTGCCACCTTCTCGCCGCCGATCTCTGCCGGAGCGCTCTTGGTGAGGTATTCGGTCATTTCGGCTTTGGCAACCGGGCGGTTCAGGCGCAGATCCACGCGCTCGTAGAAGGCAGGACCAACATCTGTAAGCAGGTCGTCCACCATTTCGCCAAGCGACTTTCCAGATGCAGCCAGCATTTCTACGAGTAGCAGTCCCATGATGGGACCATCGCCTTCGGGAATGTGTCCCTTAAATGAGATGCCGCCGGACTCTTCACCGCCAATGAGCACATCTTCGTTCATCATGATGTCGGCAATATGATTAAAGCCCACGGGTGTTTCATGAATTTTGAAACCATAACGTTTGGCAAGCCGGTCGAGCATGCGCGTGGTGGAGACAGTGCGGACGACCGAGCCGCTCATGCCGCGCTTTTCAACAAGATATTTGAGCGAGAGCGCCATGATCTTGTGCGGGTCTACGAAGTTGCCGCGTTCATCCATTGCGCCGATACGGTCTGCATCTCCATCAGTGACCACACCGAAACTACCCAAACCCGAACTGACCGCACTGGACAACGCGCCAAGGTATTTGGCGATCGGCTCCGGGTGGACACCGCCAAAACCAGGGTTCATCTCGCCGCGAATTTCGTGGATCTCGCAGCCTGTGCCCTGCAAAAAGGCTTTGATCACACCACGCCCCGAGCCGTACATGGCATCTGCTACGAAGCGCTGCGGGTTATCGGCGATGATATCGGTATTGATGAGCTTGCGCAGGTGGTCAAAATAAGCAGGCAGCGGATTGAACTTCTGGATCAGACCTGCATCGCGTGCTTTGTTGAAATCCATCAAGTTGGGTCCGCGCGCCTGTTCTTCATTATCATTGATATACACTTCCACGCGGCGGCATTGTTCGGGCAGGGCTGAGCCGCCAAATGCGCCCTTCAACTTCACGCCGTTGTAGCGCGGCGCGTTGTGTGAGGCGGTGATCATCACACCGGCAATCGCGTTGTTATTTTTTACGGCATAAGAGATGGCGGGAGTGGGTGAATCTGATTGGGCAAGCAGGACGGTGAAGCCATTGGCGGCGAGGACGCGTGCCACTTCACCAGCGAATCTATCGGAGAGAAAACGTGTATCGTAGCCAATGACGATCTTCTTCGCATCTACCGTATCGGATTTATCCCAATGGTCCGAGGCAACCGCATCTGCAATGGCTTGGGATACCATGCGCAAATTGCTGAATGTGAAACTGTCTGAAATGACGGCGCGCCAGCCGTCAGTGCCGAAATGAATGGGCATTGAAACTCCTTTGGGTAATTGGTATGAAAAGGTGACAGCCTTTTTTGAGACTGTCACCCTGTATGGATAAGGAAAGTTATGGGGTAACGGTAATGGTCGGTGTGGAAGTTGCGCGCGGTGTGGGTGTACCTTGCGGGGTGGACGATGCCTGGAAGTCTGGTGCGGGTGTGGCATATGCAATGACCGACTCGAGCAGCCAGCCTTCGATGCGCTGTCCGTTGACTTGGGCAAAGACCTTGACCCAGGTTGTACCGTTGAGCAGTTGAAATTCGGAGTATGTTTCAACGATGGTGCCGTTGAGCAGGGTCATAATGTAGGTGCCACCGGGCGCATCACGCAGATTGGCGCCGCCGCCTTCGTTGGCTTGCACTTTTCCATACACCGGACTGGGCGGGATGGTCAGTGTGATGGTTGGGGTTTCGGTGGGCGGCAGGGTGATCTCCAGCGTTAAGGGAACCGGGCTGGGAGTGATATTGTCTGCGGTGGGGGTGCGGGAGGGAGATTGAACCAACGGCGTGGCACTCGGCTCAGGTACACTGGAAAGGTCTGTGGTCGGGGAGAGAGGCGCGGTTTGATTCGCATTAGTGGGTGTGGACTGCGGAAGCGCATCCGTTTGAGTTGCGGGCGCGCCGGATCCGATCAACGCGATGAGAATGCCAGCAAAGATCACGATCATGACAACGCTGAGGATGATTCCACCGGATGTGGGGCGCAGACGCAGGATGAGCAGGGTGACCAGACCAATGGTGCTGGTGAGAGCAAAGTGGGTGAGGAAAACCAACAGACCTTGCAGCCAGACGTTTGGCAAGCCGGAGCCAATGCCAAATGCCGAAGCGCTGATGGGCAGGAAGAAGGCGTATGCGACGATGACACTTGGCAGGAAGGGTCTGTCTTCAGACCGTGCAAAGGAAATAACAAGAGTGATGGCGCCCAGCACAAAGACGACCAGTTCGGGCAGCCAAAGCCGCGAATGGATGAAGACATTGTTGAGGGTGATGGGCATTAAGAGACGCGCGGCGAAACCTGTGAGCAGCCCCCCAAGGAAAACAAAGATCAGGCTGATGAGCAGCGCCATGAGCGTTTCAGACATGAAGCGAATGGAGCCGGTAAGCATGGCAAGCAGAAAACCCACCCAGGGAGTCATGAGCGGTGCTACCAGTGCGCCAAGCAGAAGGACGGCTTGTGAGTCGAGCAGGTAGCCCAGCCCAAGGATCGCGCCGCAGACCAATGAGAATACGAACAATTCAATGGATGGATAGGCACGACGGGCGAGGGATGCAATTAACTCCGCCTGCCCTTCCGCATCGGCGGGGATGTGGGAGCGTCGTGTAACACGCCTGCGCCTTGGCGAAAGCGGTGTGGTGGTTTCCGGCTTGGGTGTTTCAGCGGGTCGATTTGGTTCTTCCTGCATGGACATGCCGCAATTATACAGGCTATGGGGGTTTAGCGGGGAGGAAAGAAGGGCTATAATCCAATTACCATTTTGGATAAAGGATATGGATATGAAAGAACCCCGTGTTTATAAAACATCATCTGCGCTGTTGGTGGTGATCGCGCTTGTGTTTTTATTCTTTTTAGGTTTGGTCGTTTTCGCGTTTGGCGCAGCCTTGACTCAGTATCTGATTCCCATTCTGCTTTTTATGATCCTTATTTTTGGTGTGCTTTTTATTACGGCATCTTCCAAAACGATCATCTCTGACGATGAGATATCGGTTCAGGGATTGCTTGGGACAAAGACCCTGCATTGGATGGATATTGGCAGCGTGTCTGATTGGGGTGATACGATGAAATTGCACAGTGGGAATGAAGATGTGAAATTGTCCATTAGTTCGCGTATGCCGGGGTATGAAGAAGTGATCGAAACCATTGGCGCCAAACGCCCCGACCTGTTCCAACCGCGCGATTATCCTGAAATGCGGCGTGGGGTTGGCTTCTTTGCATCCATTGGCATCTTTCTCGTTCTTTTTTGCGGTTTTACCTTCTTTTTTGTTTCGGAGATACTTCCATCAGACAATTTTTCGATGGAGAATTTTGTGCCTATTGCAGTTGTCTTTGTGATGCTTCTGGCGTTTGGTGGGATGTTTCTTTCCATTCCACGGGTTGTTCTGATCGAAGGCAATCAGTTGACATTGCGTTATCTGTTCAACGAACGAACGATCCGCGCGGATCAGGTTCGTTTTGTCCAGATGCGGTATACCCAAAGCCGTAATGGAAAGTACTATTTCATCTTTTTGCAGTTGGCGGATGGGAAGAATGCCCGCCTTTCGGGTTTGGGGATCAGCCTGCCTGTTGCATATTTGGTTTTGAAGAACTGGCACAAAAGTGCCGCCGGACATTCTCAATTTCAATGAGGGGATATTAATTCGTCAGACAATTTGCTTGAAAATTAACACGCTTCTCTAACAGTTCATTAACCGCCAACCTGCTATAATACCCCTGCCACTACATAACGGCACAGGATGCCTGACACGTGAAACTCTGCACGTGACACCCCCGAAAGGCAGGTACACTAACATGGTTATTTCCAACTTCCCCCTCTTTTACCCTTAAGACAAGCCGCGCCTTTGTATTTACGCGAGCCGATATACTTCCTTTTGACTATTCACGCCACTTGACCTTTGGCGTTTCTGGAAACTTAACATTATGACTCAACATCGAATCACAGATGATCTCGAAGCCCTGCTCGACGTCCTGCCTTCGAACATCCGCCATGCGGTTGAGAAGGCGAACAACAGCGACAAACTGCTTGAGATCGTCATTGACCTTGGGCGCATTCCAACCGCCCGCTTTGTGGACGGTGAGATCGCATTGCTCAATACTGAGATCACCCGCGCCGAGATCGACCACATCACCGAGCGCATCGGCACCTTTGATGCCGACAATCGCGCCGGGATGGAGCGCACGCTTCATCGTATCTCTGCCATCAAGAACCGCCGCGGAGCCATTGTCGGTTTAACATGCCGCGTCGGTCGCGCTGTGTATGGCACTGTCGACATCATTCAAGACCTGATCGAATCGGGTAAATCCGTTTTGATCCTTGGCCGCCCCGGTGTGGGCAAGACCACGCTTTTGCGTGAAGCCGCCCGTATCCTCGCCGAGAATAAGCGCGTGGTCATCGTCGATACTTCCAACGAAATTGGCGGCGATGGCGATGTGCCGCATCCGGCTGTAGGTAAGGCGCGCCGTATGCAGGTCCGCGAGCCAATGCTTCAACATGAAGTGATGATCGAAGCCGTGGAGAATCACAACCCCGAAGTGATCGTCATCGATGAGATCGGGCGCGAACTCGAAGCCCTTGCCGCTCGTACCATTGCCGAACGCGGTGTGCAGCTCATCGGCACGGCGCATGGGCAAACCCTCGAAAACCTTTTGCTCAACCCCACACTCAGCGACCTTGTCGGCGGCATCGAAGCGGTGACGCTTTCGGATGAAGAAGCCCGCCGCCGTGGCACACAGAAAACCGTGCTTGAACGCCGCGCACCGCCGACCTTTGACGTGTTGATCGAAATTCAAACCCGCGACCGCTTCACCGTACATCAAGACATCATGACCTCGGTCGACTCATTGCTGCGCGACGCGCCCATCCCACCGGAAGTGCGCACGCGCGATGAATCGGGTGAGATCAAGATCGAGAAAGCCGCACCCGCTCCAAAGTCCAGAAGTGAGGCGCCGACGAAAACCCCGCTTCGGACTCGTAAGCAGCCCTTCGATCGAACGCAGAGCAAGCCTGCTACTCAAACCGTTGAACATTCCCCTACGCCGACACAGGTTCCGAACGTTGGCGCAAAGTTGCAGACCATCCGCATCTTCGCATATGGCGTGGCGCGGAATCGACTCCAGCAAGCTGCGAAGCGACTTGGAGTTCCAGCTATTGTGGTGACTGATGCCGCCGAAGCCGATGTGCTGGTGACACTGCGTACGTACTACCGCAATCGCGAGCATACCATCATGGATGCTGAAGCGCGCGGCATGCCGATCTATGTACTGCGAGCGAATTCGGTTTCGCAGACCGAGCAGTTCGTGAGTGACCTGTACAACCTGACCGAGCACGTGCAACGCGATAACATGGAAGACATCCGCGATCAAGCAAAACAAGCCATTAGTGCGGTCTTGAATGGAGAGCGTTTTGTAGACCTGCCGCCGGGACCTTCGCTCGTGCGCCGTTTGCAACACGAAATGGCGCGGGATGCTGAATTGGTTTCTCATTCATATGGGAAGGAACCGCGCAGGCATGTTCGAATCTTTCGAGAGTAAATAAAAGAGGCGACCAAACGGTCGCCTCTTTTATTTATAGCTACGTTGGGTTATTTTCGCCAAGGGTGATGTTCAGGTCGAGTTGTTTGCCGTCACGGTAAATGCCGAGGGTGACGGTATCGCCTGGTTTGTAGTTATAAAGCATGTTCAAGTACTGATGCGTTTCGTCAAGTTGGACGCCGTTCAGGCTGGCGATGATATCGCCTTTTTGTAAACCTGCTTTGCTGGCGGGGCTGCCATCTGCAATGGCTTGGACGTAAATGCCCCATTTCACTGGCAGGTTATACATGGCGGCAATGTTTGGGGAGATCGCCTGATAGTTGATGCCCATGAACGGACGAGAGACATATCCATTCGTGATGATCTGTTGTGCGATCGCCTGCGCTGTGGTGACTGGGATGGCAAAGCCTAACCCTTCTGCCACATCGCTGCTTGCGCCGGAGTTGCGGACGACAAGCGTGTTGATGCCAATCACTTCGCCAGCAAGGTTCACCAGCGGGCCTCCCGAGTTGCCGTGATTGATGGCGGCGTCGGTTTGGATCAAGCCTTCGATCTGGTAGCCTTGCCCCGAGTCGATGGCGCGACCCGTTGCACTGACAACGCCAACCGTGACGGTATTCTTGAAGTCACCGAGGGGGGAGCCGATGGCGATCACTGATTCACCAGGTTGGAGCAAGTTCGAGTCGCCTAGTTTTGCCACGGCAGGAACCTTCCCTTCCGTTTTGAGGATGGCAATATCTGAATAACGGTCTGTGCCGACAATCTGGGCGGTCTGTTCGGTGCCATCGGCAAGCACCACCTTTACTTCCTGGGTTCCTTCCACTACGTGGTTGTTGGTCAACACGTAGCCTTCTTCTGAGATGAAAAAGCCGCTTCCGCTGACGGTGCCGTCACTACTCTGACCAAAAAAGCTGGTTTGACCTTGAACTTTTCCGACCACGGTGACGACTGCTGGCGAAACATTCTTCACCGCCTTTGTGACGGCTGTTTCCACATCCGTTTCGTTCAAGACCAACGATTGGCTGACTTGTTCGAGTTTTGCCGAGGTCTCGCCTGCGGTTTGTGGAGCGTTCTGCTGCGAGCCGATTGCCTGATACACAGCAAATCCGCCAGCCGCTGCGCCTGTCAATGCTGAAGCGCCAGCGATCACAAAAACCAGAAACAGATAGATAATATTTTTCTTTGACATTCATGCCTCCAGTGAAAAAATCGTAGTCCTCGAAAATGACATGACGATTAAAAAAAATGTTTTAAATTAAAAGTACGTTTAGAAAGATGTAGGAAAATTGTGAACATTTCAAACGGCTTTTTTTCCTGTTTACTTGTTTCCCCGTCTACTTTATACTTTTGGCATGTTCATTACTTTTGAAGGTCCCGAAGGTTCGGGCAAAACATCTCATATTCCCCATCTCGTGGAATTTCTGCGCGAGAAAGGCTTTACCGTATTCCCAACCCGTGAACCCGGCGGGACGTCCATCAGTGAACAGATCCGCGATGTGCTGCATGATATGAAGAACGCGGAGATGCACCCGCGTACCGAAACGTTGCTTTACCAGGCGGCACGTGCCCAGATCGTGGAGCAGGTCATCAAGCCGCGTTTGGCAGATGGTGAGGTCGTTATCTCAGACCGTTACTACGACTCGACCATTGCCTATCAGGGCTATGGTCACCAGCAGGATTTGGAACAGATCCGTGCCTTGGTCAAATATGCTACCGGCGGCTTGACTCCCGACTTAACGATTTTGCTTGATCTCGATATCGAAGTGGGTCTGGCGCGCAAGAAGAAAGATAACGAGTGGAACCGTATGGATGCCAAAACCGTGGACTTTCACAAACGCGTCCGCAAAGGGTATTTGGAGATGGTTCAAGCGGAGCCGAAAAGATGGGTGGTGGTCAGCTCGGAGCAGTCATGGGAGTCTGTGCAGGCGGAGTTACGGAACGTCATTTTGGAAAAATTAGGTAAATGATGATGTAGGGGTGGGGCTTGCGCCACAACGTCTGCCTCTACAATGGATTTGATACAATCCCCATATGCCATCCAACTTGCATCTCTTCTCATCTCCCGGCGAAAGGGATATTCGTTACATCATCGACGCCTGTCGCCCTTATTGTGCAGGCAAGGAAGACCCCGTCATTGCCTTTCTGCCGCTTGCTTTTCTCGATGGCGAAAAATGGCTGGATTACACCAAACAGCAATTCAAGGGTCTGGCGCGGATCGAGATCGTCAACACTGAGTTAATGTCTCAAAAAGAGATCGAAACCATTTTGCGTGAATGTGTCGCGGCATATATTTCCGGTGGAAATACGTTTTTGCTGAATCACCGTCTGCATAATAGCGGCATCATGCCATTTTTGAAAAAGAAAGTCCAAGCCGGGCTGCCGGTGGTGGGGTTTAGTGCGGGCGCAATCTTGTGTGGACCGAACATCCTTACCGCCAATGACATGAATGCGGTGCAAACGACCAGTTTCAACGGGTTGAACGCCACGCCTTTCAATTTCTTTGCCCATTACTCGACCGACGGATACGGACAGTCTGCGCAGGATGATTGGTTGAGCGATTTTCACATCTTTCATGAGAACCCTGTCATTATGATGTGTGATGGGGCGTATGTGAAAATTGAAAAAGGCAAGACCACCCTCGTCCGTGGTGAGGCGTATATTTTGCGAAAAGGCTCAGAAAAGGAAAAACTGGAAGTTGGTCAGCTTATTAATATATAGGAGAAAATCATGAATTGGCAAACTGCCGCAATGGTCACCCCGCTCGTTTTCCTTGCTTATCAATTATTGATCGATTTTGTCCCCATGGCTCCGTGGAACGATACATCCACGCGTACAAATAAAGAGCGTATTGGTGAATTGGTGTTTAATTACACGCCGCTCCTGCTGATCGCATTTGGATTTTCGCAAACCAGCCGCACAGGTTGGTTGATTTCTGTCATTGGCGCCACGCTTTATTTTGTTGGTCATCTTAATGCCTGGTGGCGCCCCTATTTCTTTGGCGCAAATGAAAAGGAAATGGCAGATTACAAAAAACATTTCAGCCGTACATTGAAATTCCTGCCCACACGTGGAGAAAATAACCCCATCCCAGATGCCGAGCATGTGGTCATAGGCATCATTTGTATCGCTATGGTGGTCACTGCCTGGCTTGCTTATATGGGATAAATATGACGGAAGAACAATGGATGCCGGGCAATAAACAAGAATTAATGACTGCCATTGAGCATGAGTGGACTTTACTGTTAAACCTTGCCGCCTCGCTGACCGATGAGCAAATGACCAAACCTGATGCAGGCGGCTGGTCTCCTCAGGACAATCTTGCCCACCTCGCTGAATGGATGAACATTCTAATGGGCTATCACATGGACCGCAAACCCGCACATGAGGTGATCGGCACGAGTGAAGAAGTTGTCAAAGGCTGGGATATGGAAGTTATAAACCCGGTGTTGTTCAACCGTAATAAAGACCGTTCTCGCAGCGACGTAATGACGTTGCTGAAATCAACCTATGAAACATTGCGAGCCCGGCTCGAAGCAACCCTGTTCGAAGATCTGCTCAAGCCGCGCCATGCCAATGACCCCGAGAAACGCCCTATCCTTTTGTGGGTGTTGGGTGATACCACTGAACATTTTCAAGAACATCGTAAGACCATTGAAAGAGGAATAAAAACCTAAATGATCGCAACTGATGAAAAAGATATCAACGGATTAAGAGCCGCGGGAAGAGTCTGTGCTCAAGCTATGCAATTGATGATGGAAAGCGTCAAGCCTGGCATGACCACACTTGAACTGGACAAAATTGGCGAAGAGTTTCTAAAGAAGAATGGCGCCAAATCTGCGCCGCGGGTGATGTATAACTTTCCAGGCGGTACATGCATCAGCGTCGCGCCGGTGATTGCGCACGGTATTCCCGGTAGTCATGTCATTCAGGATGGCGAGTTGATCAATATTGATGTCTCTGCCGAACTGAACGGCTATTTCGGCGATACAGGTGCCTCAATGGTGGTTGGAACGCCCAATCCTGAATATCAAAAAATGTTGGATGCTACCAAAGCCGCATTGGATAAAGTCCTTACGTTGGTGCGTGCAGGCAAGCCGCTCAATATTATCGGCAAGACCGTTCAGCAGGAAGCCACACGGAATGGCTATAACCCCATCTTTGACCTGACCGGGCATGGCATTGGGCGCCAACTGCACGACAAGCCCGCATCGATCTATAACTTCCACAAACCAGACGATCACCGCGTTATGGATAATGGTTTGGTTCTTGCCATTGAGCCTTTCTTCACCACCGGCAAGGGTCACGTCGTCGAAAAAACGGACGGCTGGTCGTTGAAAACAGTCGATAACACCATCGCTGCCCAATTTGAACACACTGTCATTGTCACCAAAGGCGAGCCAATCATTTTGACACTGCCATAAACAAAAAATTAGGCATCATGTTTTAAGTGAAACATGATGCCTAATGCTTAAGCTTGCTTTGAACGAAACCGCTAAAACCGTAAATCGGATTTTATTCTTCCTTCATCCAGCGTTTGACCGCTTCGTGGGGGTGTTCATAATTTCGCATGGATTCCAGGAGCTTCATTGGCTCGGATTCAAACGAAAGCGCCTGCCTGTGTTCAACAAATACAAAGCCCTCCGCCACAGCATGGTCTATGGCAGCCAGAAGGGGAGTGTAGTAACTCCGCACGTTGAGCAGCCCAACTGGTTTTTCATGTTCGCCAGTCTGTGCCCAGGTAATCGTCTCAAAGAGTTCGTCCCAAGTACCAAAGCCTCCAGGCAGGGCAATGAACCCATCTGCCAGTTCGTGCATGCGGGCTTTGCGTGACCGCATCTCTGGGGTGATATCCATGCGGGTGATTCCGGTGTGTGCCAGTGCAGGCGTATTCATGGATGGAATGATGACGCCGATCACCTCACCGCCTGCAGAGAGGGCGCCATTTGCTACTTCGCCCATTAGCCCGGTTTTGCCGCCGCCGTATACCACCCGGATCCCATTTTGGGCGAGAAGCACACCAGTTTGGAAAGCGGCAAATTTGTAGTCTTGATGCACTGAGTCGGATGAACCGCAAAAAACACAAATTGATTTCATGTTATTCTCATTTGTTCTTTTTGAAATGATGTCAATCTACTTTACCATAAACCTGGCAGGTTAGAATTCTGTAAGTTCAGGACTGGAACGCTTGACCCTTCCACCTGACGGGATGAAAATAGAGATATGGACTATAAGGACTATTACAAAACTCTTGGCGTAGAACGCAAAGCCAGCACCGACGAGATCCGCTCGGCGTACCGCAAACTCGCCATGAAATATCACCCCGATAAAAACCCTGGTGATAAAAAAGCGGAAGAAAAATTCAAGGAGATCAACGAGGCGTATCAGGTGTTGAGCGACGAACAAAAGCGTGCTCATTACGACCGCCTTGGCAGCGCCTACACCAACTTCCGCACCACCGGCGGCAGACCGGGAGATTTTCGCTGGGATGATTGGTTTCAACAGCAGGGGGCGGGGCAGCGCGGAAACATGGACGATATGTTTGGCGGCACAGGCGGCGGGGCGGGCGGTTTCTCCGACTTCTTCCGCACCATTTTTGGTGAAGCCATGCGTTCGCAAGGACGTGGCAACCCGTTCGCTTCTGACTCGCCCGGTTATGAACAGGAAGTTGGCATCAGTTTTCAAGAGTCATTTGAAGGGACATCCCGCCAGTTGCAAAAGCCGAACGGCAGCAAGTTGACCGTCCGCATACCGGCTGGGGTGAAGACCGGCTCAAAGGTACGAGTAGCAGGTGCGGGTCCTGATGGAAGCGATCTTTATCTGTTGATCAATGTCGAGGATGATGGGCGCTTTGAGCGTGATGGCAGCAATCTGACCACGACATCCAATGTTGATGTGTTTACGCTGATTCTTGGCGGCGATACCGAAGTGGATACACCAACCGGCAAGGTTCGTTTGAGCATTCCTGCAGGCACACAGCCCGAGCAGATCTTTCGGCTGGCAGGGCGCGGTATGCCGAGTGTGAAAGATGCAAATGTAAAGGGGGATCTGTATGTGAAACTAAAGGTACAAATTCCAAAGTATTTGTCGTCCAAGCAACGGGAATTGATCGAAGAAGCTTCCCGCATAAAGTTCTAGTTCCATAGGAGTAATACATGAAAAAGACCTTAGTTGTAATTCTGGTTCTGGTGTTGGCGGCAATTGCCTGTCAGGCGCCTGCGCTCACTGCGCCGGACGCGGCATCCACAGATGGACCAGCGGTTGATGCCGCACAGACCGAAGAATCCGTAGCCCCTGCGGAACTGCCTGTTGCGGTAAACCCTGCCGGGCAGGAAGCATTGGTAAGCCTATTCGAAGCGGTCAGCCCGGGAACCGTGGCGATCTTTACGGAAACAGGGCAGGGCACCGGCTTTGTGTATGACAAGCAGGGTCATATTGTCACCAACTTTCACGTGGTGTCGCTGACAGAAGATACTCCGGTGGATGTAGTGGAAGTACGCTTCCCCTCGGGTTACATGGTCTATGGCTCAGTGGTCGGCATTGACCTTGACTCTGATATTGCCGTTGTAAAAGTGGATGCTCCCGCCGATGAACTCAAACCGTTGAAAATGGGCGACTCTTCCCAATTAAAAGTCGGGCAGACCGTGTTTGCCATTGGCAATCCATTCGGTTTGGAAAATACAATGACGGTCGGTATCATCTCCGCGCTTGGTCGTACCCTCGATTCTCAGCGCGTATCACCAGGTGGCGGCTCGTTCTTTAGCGCAGGTGATATCATCCAGACCGATGCGGCGATCAACCCGGGCAACTCGGGCGGTCCGCTGTTCAACATTTATGGTGAGGTCATCGGCATCAATCGCGCCATCCGCACCACCAGTTATACCGATACAGGCGAACCGCTCAACTCCGGCATCGGCTTTGCCATCTCCATCAACATTGCCAAACGTGTGGTTCCAGTATTGATCGAAACCGGCAAATATGATTACCCCTACCTCGGCATTTCATCCAGCAGTTCACTGACCCTTGCCGCTGTGGAGGAATTGAAACTGCCCCAATTCACCGGCGCGTATGTAACCTCGGTTGTGGAAGGTGGACCTGCGGCTCAGGCTGGAATTCGGGCTGGTACGACCCCCACAAATTTCCCCACCCTGTTGTCGGGCGGCGACCTCATTGTCGCGATCGACGGCAATGAAGTGCGCATCTTCGATGACCTGCTGGCATACCTCATTTCCAACAAAGGACCCGGCGACACCGTTGTATTGACCGTGTTACGCGGCACAGAAAAGCTGGATATTCCCGTAACGCTTGGCAAGCGTCCGTAAAAAAATAAAACTCCGAAGTCATCAAGACTTCGGAGTTTTTGTTCTGCTGTTAACCAAATCGTTCCTCGCGCCAGACGTCTGCGCGGTTATGGTAGCCAGCTTGTTCCCAGAACCCGCGCTTATCTTTCGGCATGAATTCGAGTGAACGCAGCCACTTGGCACCCTTCCAAAAATACGGGGTTTCCATATCCTCACGACCGGGAATGAACCCCACCACACCTCGCAGCGGGTAGCCATGGTCGGGCGAGAGCGGTTCACCCTGAAAGTGGGTGGCAAGCAGGAAGTTATCCTGCAACACTACTTCCATCGGCAAATTGACCGTGAAACCATACTCAGCATGCTGCATGACATGGGTGGCAGTCGGCTTCACCTTGAAGAACCCCTGCTCGATCAGAGTCTTAACTGAGACGCCCTCCCAATCAGTATCGAACTTGCTCCAGCGCGTCACACAGTGGATATCCATGTGCAGTTTGGTGCGCGGAAGCTGGTTGAACTCCTCCCAATTCCAGCGTTTTTCCTCCTCCACCTCACCCCACACACGGAAGTCCCACGCGGCTGGGTTGAATGCGGGGACGGGACCATAATGTAAGACAGGGAATTTTTGTGTCAACGCCTGCCCGGGGGGTAAACGCCCCTCGGCACGGACTTTATCCTCCTGTTTGCGGCGGTCAAAACCTTCGAACTGGAACATGGAAACACCTCACTTGAAAAAAATTCTGCCTGTTACGGCATGGAATAGACATGCGAACCGGGCTGAATGTTACCTGAAAAAACTGATAACGTGCTAAGAAATTGTCTGTTTGGAAGATGCAAGGAAAGTTTCTTTGTTCATATGAACGATTGAACTTATAATAAGCCAAATTCAGGATCAAGGAGAACGCATAATGAAGAGACCCACCTTCAAACAAAAATTCCAGTACTGGTTCGATAATTTTATGTCCAAGGGACCCATTGCCATGATCGGCGGGCTTGGTGTGCTGTCCCTCGTCATCATCTTTTTTGCAGCGGCGATCATCCGTATTGGTCATATTGCCATGGGCGAAGCAGGGGAGATCACATTTGGTGAAGCTGCCTGGATGAGCCTGATGCGCACCCTGGATGCAGGTACCATGGGCGGTGATCAAGGTCCCGGCTTCCGCTTTATCATGCTCCTCGTCACACTGGGCGGCATTTTCATCGTATCCACCCTCATTGGTATCCTGAGCAACGGGCTTGAAGAGCGTATCGAAAACCTCCGCAAGGGGCGTTCGCTCGTGCTCGAAAATGACCATACCCTCATCCTCGGCTGGACGCCGCAGATCTTTACCATTATTTCCGAACTTGTCACTGCCAACGAAAGCCGCCAGAGCGGCGCGGTCATTGTGGTGTTGGCAGATCAGGACAAGGTCGAAATGGAAGATGCCATCAGCGAACGCATCTCTGACCCCAAAAACACCCGCATCATCTGTCGTTCTGGCAGTCCCTCTGATATGACCGATCTTGAGATCGCCAGTCCGCACACAGCACGGTCGATCATTGTCCTCTCGGAAGGAGAAGACCCTGACACGAATGTGATCAAGACCGTGCTTGCCATTACCAATAACCCCAATCGCCGTGAGCAGCCCTATCACATCGTCACACAGATCCGCGATCCACAAAATATAGACGTGATCAAACTGCTTTCTGAACGCGATACCGTCCAGCCCATCCTTACCACCGACCTCATTGCGCGGGTGGTTGCGCAAACTTCGCGCCAGAGCGGCTTGTCGATCGTTTATACCGAACTGATGAACTTCGGCGGTGACGAGATCTACTTTAAACAGGAGCCTGCTCTTTCTGGCAAGACCTACGGTGAAGCCCTGCTCGCCTACGAATCCTCCTCGGTCATGGGCATTCGCCGTGCTGATGGCACCATCCTGATGAGTCCTGCCATGGACACCCGCATCGAACCGGGCGACTCCATTTTTGCGATCGCCGCAGATGACGACAAGATTCAACTCTCGAAACATACCCGCCTCCCAGTGGAGGAGGGCTTGATCAAACCTTCCGGAAAGGAATCCAAGCCCAAGCCTGAGCGCGGACTGATCCTCGGGTGGAACCGCTCCGGCTCGATCATCATTCGTGAATTGGACAATTATGTTGCCAAAGGCTCTGAACTGCTCGTTGTTTCAGAAGTGGAAGGTATCGAAGACCAAATCCGCCGCGAAGTGGGCAAACTCAAGAATCAAAAGCTCAAGGTCATGGAAGGTAACATCCGCGACCGCGCATTGTTGAACGAACTGGGCGTCACCGAATACGACCACGTTATTGTGCTGGCATACAGCCATCTCGATGTGCAGGATGCTGATGCCATCACGCTGGTCACACTTTTGCACTTGCGTGATATTGCTGAAAAAGATGCGACGCCCTTCTCCATCATCAGTGAAATGCTCGACCTGCGCAACCGTGAACTCGCCGAAGCCGCCAAAGTGGACGACTTCATTGTCAGCGAACATCTGATCAGCCTTATGCTTGCTCAACTTTCAGAAGATGCCGAACTTCAGGGAATCTTTGCCGACCTGTTTGACCCTGAAGGCGCGGAAGTTTACCTCAAGCCGGTTGAGAACTATGTGCAAACCGGTCAACCTGTGAATTTCTACAC
>JBAIYF010000527.1:0-2537 GCA_037916115.1 Anaerolineales bacterium | reverse complement strand
AACCCGCGTTTTTTTTGCATACCATCCCCCAAAAACATTATCCATATACCTGAAAACCTATTCTGAACCACAGATAAACGCGGATGAAAAGGATTTTTTGAGGTTATGCAATCACTGCATCAGCGTTCATCTATATTCATCTGTGGTGAATTAATACTTTTCAGGCACACTCTCAATTCAAATCAGACAAAGATTGTCAAAAATAATTCACACATTGACAAAGAATATGAGATGTTTGTCACGCAACATGATGACATATTACACATCAAAAGCAGGGGCAAAATATTTACAATCTTTGTAAACGTTGACCTTGCTGGTCAACGTTTATGTTGAGAAAACCATGTTCCGAGTAAACCGCCAAACCGATTACGCCGTCCGTGTGGTGCTGGCTCTTTCAAAGAAGCCGCAAGGTACGCGCGTACCCACTTCCGAGATCGGGCGCGAAATGCTCATTCCCCCCGCCCTGCTCCAGCGCATCGTAGCAGAATTGGCGAATGGCGGCTTCATCAAAACCCAGCCCGGGCGCGATGGCGGCATCAGCCTGGCGAGCCTGCCATGCGAGATCACCCTGCTTCAGATCGTCGAACAGTTTGAAGGTCCGCTCGTGCTCTCAGACTGCATTCTAAAGGAAGGCGATTGCCCCTTCGAAAGCAAATGCCCGGTCAACTGCCAGTGGAAACGCCTCAACGACCTGCTTCGGAATGAAATGGCACACACCACGTTTGCACAATTAGTGAAGGATGGCGAACAAATCGAAGCCGCCCTGACACTTCCCGCCTCAAACCCGCTCAAGGTTGTTCCGGCCGCCCCAAACCTTTCCCTCGCCGATAACGTGAACGCATGAACAAAACCGTCTTCAACGCCATCTACATCATTGCCGGAAGCCTCGTGCTTTCCATTTTTGCGTTCAAAGTCTTTCAACCCATTCAAGTCCTGCCGCGCATGCGCCTTGCCCCCGCCTACTCGTTCATAGACCAGAACGGGCAGCCCTTAACAAGCGAAACCCTGCGCGGACATTTCATACTGTACTCCTTCACTTACACTCACTGCCCCGCACCCTGCTACAACAGCAACGACACCATCAAAGAAATTCAATCACGCCTCAGTGAAGTGGACCTCGGCGGCATCCCGGTCTCCTTCGTCACCATCTCCATCGACCCAGACCGCGACACCCCGGAAGCATTGAAAGCATACGGCGACGCCCTCAATGCCGATTTCTCTCAATGGCATTTTGTCACCACCGATAACAAAGCCCTGCTCAAAACCATCGTCGGCGCGGGGTTTGAAACCTATTACGAAGATAAAGGCAACGGCGAGTTCGCCCTTGACCCCGGCTTCGTCCTTGTGGACGGCTGGGGCATCATCCGCTCGGAATACCGCTACACCACCGAAGTCTCCGATGCCGACCGCATTCTGCGGCACCTCGGTGTGCTGGCTGAGGAAGTGCAGAACAGCACTGGCACGACAAAACTGGCATACGAAGCGGCACATCTCTTCCTTTGTTACGCACCATAAACCATGAAGATAAAAGCTGCTCTCATTTCACTTGCCATTATTCTGGGTCTCGCCGTCGGGTTCATTTTCTTCCGACCGCATACCTTCCACGGTTCGGTCATCCAGTCGCCGGAGCCTGCTTTTGATTTCACGCTTTCCGGCTCAAATGGAGATGTTTCGCTCAGTGATTTTCGCGGCAAGGTGGTGCTGATCTACTTTGGTTACACCTTCTGCCCGGATATTTGTCCCGGCACGCTTGCCAATGTGGCGCAAGCCCTGCGGAGCATGGGAGACAAAGCTGAAGAAGTGCAGCTCATCATGGTCTCGCTCGACCCGGAGCGTGACACGCCCGAAAAACTGGCTGAATACATGGGTCACTTTGACCCGTCCTTTATTGGCATCACCGGCACAAAAGCACAGATCGACGAAGTCACCGCACTGTATGGAATCTTTTATCAAAAAGCCGAAGGCAGCGAAGCGACGAATTACCTGATCGACCATACCGCCACGTTGATGGTGTTGGACCGGGAGGGTTTCCTGAAATTGGTATTTCCATACGGCGTGACCTCAGAAGAGATCGCCGATGATCTGAAGTACATGTTACGGCAATAGGCGCTGAAAAGCTGAGGCGAAGGAAAAAGCCCGGGCTTGTCAACGCAGTTTGCGGCGCCGCATGAGGCGCATGTCATCCTAAATCAATTTTTTTTCAAGAGGAGAATGTATCATGGCGAAGATAGACAAAGAAGAAGATGAGTTTCGCCCAACTGGCACGATCGCCGTTCTGACGATCTTTGTCATCACACTCATCGCAATCTGGGCAACGATCTATATGATCCTTGTCGGACGTGGAGGCACACTATGAGCACACAGAAATTACACATTGATGCCTATGAGCGCAATTGGATGATCGTCAGTTTCATCCTGCTTGTCTTGTTTGCCAGCGCGGTCAGCGTGGCGGCATTCGGTATGGGCATTCAGGTGCCCGCCCCCGAACAGCGCGTGGACCCGCGCACTGTAGCCACCGACCCGAACAGCCCCTGGTC
>JBAIYF010000526.1:0-9369 GCA_037916115.1 Anaerolineales bacterium | reverse complement strand
CGGTCAGTGGGGCTGGCTGGCTGTATGGACGGCTGGCATCGTCATCATTGCGCTTGTGCTTGCTCTGCGCAAACATAGCCTGAAGCTTGCGGTCTTCAGCCTGATTCGACGCCTGCTTATTTTTGAAGGAACCCTTCGCGGATTAATGTTGAAGCCCTACGAGCCGGAAAGTTACCCCGAACGATATGACGTGGTTCGATGACCACATGAAAGAGTTCGTGATCGATGATGACATCATCCATTTCAAGGAGTAGCCTCACGAACGAGACTGTCCGGGTCTTGTATCGGATGTCTTTGTTGTTACTTCTTGCTGGCTTGATCTCAGGCTCATGTCTGACTGTCACCCCAACGCCGGGGACCGTCACCGATACTCCCACACAGACGCGCACTCCAACCCCAACCCCAACTTCAACCGTATCACCTGCGGTGGTGAGCGTTACATACTATGTTGATTCGTCCATGGGCAGCGATGCATATAGCTGCGCTCAAGCTCAAAACCCGGCAACCCCCAAGAAGACGGTATCCGGCGTCATGTCTTGCGATCCGGGTGCCGGTGAGACGGTAGCATTCCGAGGCGAGTTCAAGGAAACCATCTTCCCGAATCGCAGCGGCACAGTGCTTTATGATATTCAGAATATCGCCGGGGTGGACGGTTCCGCTGTCACCTTTTCGCAAACGATTGCCGATCTAAACCCCGCTACAGATTATGTATCTATCTACGGCAGCCGCCGGGGAAATTCAGGCGCGTTTGCGGTTCGGTCTGTTTCGGGCAATCAAGTCGTTGTGGATACGTCTGACCTGCCGGGCGGGCAATTTATTTCCGAAGCGGACTCAGACCCGGGAGAATTGCAGGCGGCAATCCTGCGCCCTGTTCGCTTTACCGCATGGGAAGAGAATGATCCACCCGTGTGGAGCGGTTTGTATCAGACTTATCATGCTGTAAACCAGCGGGTTATTATGGTCAGTCATCTGAAGTCGATCGCCGGGGAGGTTGTCAACCCGGGGTACCCCGTCTGGCCAGCTTTTGAGATCGACGGCAGCGATCAGGGCAACAGTGACTTTCAGATATTCGACCATTTGGAAGTTGTCAATGCGGAATGTGCCATTGCGATCGAAGCACATATTTTCCAATCGAATTACAACATCATTCAGTACAACAATCTCCATGATATTGGTACGCCCGGCAATGCATCTGATGAAGTTATCTATCTGGGCTTTGCCTACCGCCCAGATCTTCATCATGATTACATGCAGGTTATGTACAACATCATCGGACCTCATAACGCAGGCGCTGTTATCGGAGATGGAATCGATATCAAGCCAAGCGCTCATCATGCCACCATCTTTGGGAATGAGATCGTTGGAATAGAACCTCTCGGTTGCGATGACGCACCCATAAAGGTCGCAGGCGCGGATGCGTTTGTTGCCAACAATTACATACATGATATTGCCCCCCGCTCGAGCAAGGGCTGCGGCATCTCTGTGGTGGATAAAGATATACCTGGGCAGGGCATTGGCGGGCAGGGCGCCATTCTTGTCAATAATATTCTGGCTGATATTCGAGGCGTGGGAATACGCGTGCTGGATGCGGACAACGTCCAGATTCTCAATAACACCATCTATAACATTTTCCCTGAGCCTAACTGCGACTCTGCCTGTATGGAACTTAGCATGGGTATTGGCATCTGGAACTGGCAGGGTTCGACCGAGAACATCGTGATCAAGAACAACATTGTTCAGCAAGTTCACATCGGCATTGGCAGATACATTTGGTCGAACAACTATCCGGTAAGCATAGACAGTGACTACAACCTGATATTCGATGCGGTCTTTGCTTTCCGCGGGACCATTCGCCAGAATGTCCATGACCTTGTGGCAGATCCCGGCTTGGTTGATCCTCTGAACCGCAACTTTGCCCTTACGTTCACATCTCCCGCCCGTGGCTCAGGCACAGATCTCACCACTGTTTTCCATATCGATGACCACGATGCCGCCGACCCAAAACTGCCCGAGATCTCTGCGCCAGTCATCCGCACTGGTGATTGGGACCGAGGCGCCTTCGAACGTGAGGAGGAATAATCGCATGAAGTGGATGTGTTTTTTCAAAATGAACGCCTATGATTTTGAGGAGGGAGTATGAAGTCAACCGGTCGATTGTCCGCAGCCTTGATCGGGTGCGGGGCTGTATCGCAGATTCTGTATGCGCCTGCATTGCTCAAATTGGAACGGGAAGGACTGATGGATACAGTTGCTCTGGTGGACACGAGTGCAGAGCAAGCTGCCAATATTGGCGTCATGCTTCCCAAAGCACGGCAATATCAGGATGTGCAGAAGATGTTGGTGGAGCACAAACCTGACCTTGCCATCATTGCCGCTCCGCATCGCTTCCATGCAGACCTTGCTGCAGTCTGCCTCGAACGCGGCAGTCATGTCCTTTGTGAAAAGCCCATGGCTGCGACAACTGCTGACTGTGACCGAATGGTGAAGGCGGCGGATGAGGCGGGTTGTTTATTGGCAGTCGGTCATTTTCGGAGATTCTTCCCAGCCACCAAAATGGTGAAGAACATTCTGGATGCAAACCTGCTTGGTGAGATTCGGTCCTTTCGTTTTTTGGATGGCGAAAACTATAGCTGGCCTGCACAAACCGCATCTCCTTTCAAACGGGCGGAAGCAGGCGGCGGGGTGTTGATCGATATTGGTGCGCATGCCATCGATTTGCTGCTCTGGTGGCTGGGAGATGCCGCCAGCATCCATTATGCAGACGATGCCATGGGAGGTGTTGAGTCGAATTGCCGCATCCGTTTGAGGATGGACAATGGCGCTCAGGGCATCGTGCAGTTGAGCCGCGATTGCCCGCTCCCAAACCGTTATGTGATCGAATGCGAGAAAGGCTGGCTCGCATACCGGTGCGATGTGGTCGACCGCATCGAGTGGGGACTCTGCGGTTCTGACTATGGACTTAACTCTGAGATTCGTATGGCGGCAGTTTCCACCCGAACATCCATGCACAAACTTGGGGTGTCTGTTCATGGATATTACGATTGCTTCGCCGATCAATTGCGGAATGTTGCTGCGGCGATCCGTGGGACGGATGCCTTGTCCGTTCCCGGAACGGAGGCGCGCAAGACCGTTGCCTTTATCGAGCAGTGTTACCAAACTCGGGCATTGCTTGAGATGCCCTGGTTGGATGCCTTTGAGATGGAACATGCACAGGAGCTGGCATATGCCTGAAAAACCCATTGTAGGGATCATTGGTGCGGGCGGTTTCATTGGCGGGCGGCTGGCAGAGTGGCTTACCCTGCGTGATCTTGCTGACGTGCGACCGATCATTCGTTCATTCAAGAGTATGGCTCGGCTGGCCCGCTTCGATCTCGATTGCCGGGTGGCGGATGCCACCGATCAAATTGCATTGCAAAAACAATTACAGGGATGTGAGATTTTGTTCCATTGCGTTGTAGGGGGGCGGGACACCATTCTGAAAAGTGCGAAGGTTGCCTACCTTGCTGCGGCGGGGGCAGGTGTGCGCAGAATGGTTTACCTCAGCAGCGCAGTTGTCCATGGACCCAACCCGGAGCCTGGGACAAATGATGACAGTGAACTCGTGGCACGGCAGCCGTTCAGTTATAACGTCAGCAAAGTAATGGCGGAGCAGATGCTGCGCAGGCTTCGCACTGACGGGAAAGTAGAAGTGGTTACACTGCGCCCCAGCATCGTGTTTGGTCCGTATTCACAGCTATTCACAGTTCAGGTCGCTTCGGATCTGCTGAATGGGAATGCCTACCTGGTGGACAACGGCATGGGAATTTGCAACTCGGTGTATGTGGATAACTTGGTGCAAGCCATGTGGCTGGCTGCGGTTGTTGAACAAGCAGCGAATCAAGATTTCATTGTTACAGATGGAACGCGAGTCACCTGGCGAGACTTGTATAGTTCTGTGGCGGAAGCAGTAGGGGTGGACCCGGAGTGTATTCCCACTTTCGAAGAGACGTCATTGTGGAAACAATATCGTGAACAAAGGCTGGCAAAGTTAAGGTCTGCTGGTAAACGTTTTGGCTGGGCTGTGCGCGAAAGTTTGCCGCCGGGCTTTGCAGGCACGGTCCGCGGAATGCTTCCATCAAGGCTTGGGAGTGCGATCAAACCCTGGTGGTCCTCACTCCAAAATCCCAGTATTGAGGCGCTTCCGACACCTGATGGCAAAAGTCCACTGCCCATCATTGATCGTGAGATCGCCAGTTGGCAATCCTGCCGTTATCGGCTCCCGATTGAAAAGGCGCGTCACCTGCTTGGGTACGAACCGCAGGTGACCTTTACCGAGGGGTGCCGCCGAACGGAGGAATGGCTTCGGTTTGCATCTGGCATATGCGGAGGCTGGTCATGATGGAGAAGTTGAACATCCTTGTTATTACCAACACTTATCCCACTACTAATACGCCGGGCGATGCGCCGCAGATCAAGGATCAGGTGGAGGCGATAAAAGCAAAGGGGAATGATGTCGAGGTGATGTACGTGAGTCATTATCGGGGCATTTGGAGTTATATTGCGGCTGCCTTGAAAATCATGGGGCTTTCATTTCAACATCGTCATTATGACTTGATCCACGCCTATTACGGTCATTGTGGATTCCTTGCCCGTCTGCAAGCCAAATACCCGGTGGTTGTTACGTTTCTCGGGTCAGACCTGCTTTATCGCAGAGATAGTCGCATCGGCAAACCCGCTGCCAGGTTGGCGGATGGGGTCATTGTACAGTCTGAAGAAATGAAACGGGTCTCAAAGCGGGAAGATGCCCGTGTGATTCCATTTGGTGTCAATCTGAATCTCTTCAAACCGTATCCCATGCAAACTGCCAGACGCGAATTGGGTTTGGATCTGGATGAAAAACTGGTTCTGTTCCCGTGGGACCCTGCCCGAGTGGTGAAGCGATACGACCTTATCGAAGAGGCGGTTCGAATCGTCAATCAAAAGCGCGAAAAGGTACGCTTGATCTCGGTCTATGACAAACCGCATGAAGTGGTGGCAAAGTATATGAACGCCTGTAATGTGATGGTGCTGGCTTCCTTTCATGAGGGTTCCCCCATGGCATTGCGGGAGGCAATGGCATGCAACCTTCCGATCGTGGCGGTGGATGTGGGTGATGTGCGCCAGATCATTGAAGGGGTTGCAGGCTGTTTCTTATGCACGCATGATCCGGCAGATATTGCCGAAAAAATAAATCTGGTTTTGGATCGCGGAGAAAGGACAAGCGGCGCGCTCGCCATTCGGCAGGCGGATGCATCCTGGGGAGCGGATCAGGTCTTGCAGCTTTATCGCTTCATTCTACGGGCAGGCAGGGGTGGACCCCAATGAACTTAATCGGTGCGGATGGTTGGTCAAACCTATTTTTGGAGAACTACGATGCAACACCATATCCCAATGCGAAATGACGTCACAAAAGCCCTGGCAGGCAGGCGCGTGCTGATGATGACGGAGAACACCACATACCCTTTGGATTTACGCGTTCGTCAGGAAGCCATGACCCTTACAAACGCGGGGTGTCAGGTGTCTGTGATCTGCCAACGCGGATCAGGGCAGCCCTGGCGGGAGAATATGGAGGGAGTCATCATCTATCGTTATCCCGCGCCTGTTCAGGGACAAGGCGGGCTTAGTTATGTACTGGAATACACCTATTCATTTGCTGCCATGTTCATTCTGTCTTTGTTCGTATGGGCAGACCGCGGGTTCGATATCATCCACGCCGCCAACCCGCCCGATACGACTGTTTTCCTCGCCTTATTCTATAAGGTATTTGGAAAACAATTCATATTCGACCATCATGACCTCGCGCCTGAACTATATCTTGTCCGTTACTCCAATCGCGGGTCTCGGTTTATTTACCGGGTGCTTAAGTGGCTGGAGGCAACGTCGTGTCGGTATGCTGACCATATTATTGCCACAAATCAATCTCATAAAAATATTGAAATACAGCGTGGACATATTCCAGAAGAACGCATCACGATCGTTCGGAATGGTCCCGTGCTCGACTACTTTGAATTGATCCGGGCAAATTCAAATTTGGGAATAAAAAAGAACGTGGAGTTTGGCTATATTGGTGCAATTGCCCCCCCGGATGGGCTGGACTATTTTTTGCGCGCGTTGCACTTGCTGGTCACCATATTGAAGAGAAATGATTTTTCGTGCGTCATCATTGGGAATGGGAGCGCGCTGGATGACCTGAAAGCCCAGGCAAAACAACTGGACCTTCTCTCAAAAGTATGCTTCACAGGTTTTCTTCCCCAACCAGAGGCGCTTAGGCGTCTGGCGAGCGTTGATATTTGCGTTGATTCCGACCCGTCCAACATCTATAACGACCGCTGCACCATGATCAAGATGATGGAATACATGGCGCTGGGAAAACCCATCGTGGCATTCGATCTTCCAGAGCATCGCATCACAGCCGGGGAGTCTGCCCTGTATGCGCAGCCCAATGATGAACTGGAATTTGCCCGAAACCTTGCTACTCTTATGGATGACCCCGAATTGCGTGTTCGAATGGGCGCGTTCGGTAGAAAGCGTATTGAGAATGAACTGGCATGGAAGTATCAATCCTTGAATTTGATTCGAGCGTATGAAACCATGTCTGCTCATGCCGGGTAATTTCTCCGGGTGCAAACACACGGAATAAAAGGTGTATATAAATGGAAAAACAAGCGATTCCTGCGATCATTTTGGGCAGCCATACCATGGGTCTGGCTGTGATCCGTGCGCTGGGGGGGATGCAGGTGCCGGTTGTGGTGTTGGTCTATGATGAGCAGGAGGATATGGGACATGTATCCAGATACGTAACAGAAAAGATCACGGCTCCCCATCCCGAAACGCATGAAGAACATTTCATCGAACTCCTCCTAAAACTGGCGGATCGTTTTCAAGGCAGTCTATTGGTACCTACATCCGATGAGACACTCTGTGCGATCTCGCGCCATAAAACGCTCCTTGAGGAACATTACCTTGTTGCTTGCACGGAATGGAGCATTACTGAACAGTTCATCGATAAGAAGCGCACCTATGCATTGGCAGACGCCATCGGCGTTCCCGCACCGAAGACAACAGTCCCACACTCGGTGGAGGACGTGGAGGCGTTTGGTAGATCGGTTGAGTATCCGTGTTTGGTGAAACCTTGTAAAGGTCACCTTTACTTTGAGCGCTTCAAAAAGAAGATGGTGCGGGCGGATACCTTTGACCAGATGCTGGCTGCCTACCGTGAAGCGGTGGATGCCGGGTTCGAGACGATGCTGCAGGAGCTGATTCCCGGCAATGACTCGCAGGGCGTGAATTACAACTCCTACTTCTGGAATGCTCAGCCGTTGGTGGAGTTCACCGCACAGAAGGTCCGCAACGCGCCGCCGGAATTAGGCTCTCCACGGGTCGTGATCAGTAAACACGTTCCCGAAGTCCTGGAGCCTGGGCGCCGGATTCTCAGTGCAATGGGTTTTCATGGATATTCCTGCACCGAATTCAAAAAGGATCCGCGCGATGGCGTGTATAAACTGATGGAAGTGAACGGACGCCATAACCGCTCTGGCATGCTCGCGCTGCATTGCGGCATTAACTTTCCGTGGTTGCAGTATCGCCACCTCGTTTGCGGCGAGCTGCCGTCCGCTTGTGATTTTCAGGAAAAAATTTATTGGATCGATATCTTTCGTGATATTGGTTTTAGCTTTAAGTATTTTAGAAGAGAAGGTTACTCTTTTTTTCAATATATCCAGCCTTATATCAGCCCGCATGTATTTGCCATTCTGGATATTCACGACCCCAAGCCGTTCATTCGTAGAGGTTTGAGTTTGGCGCGGAGAATATTCTGACCATATTTTCCGGCTGATTCAAAACACACTGGCATGCGTTGAAAGGAGAACCATGGAACAAAACTCGACCCCAATTTGCCAAAATCGTTGCGTCCCTTCCATCGTTGAAGGCAGGGTGCGCATTGGCTCAGGGTCAATTTCAAATTCGCTGAAACTATTCCACAAGAGAAATTTGAGCGGACCCGTCAAACGAAAACTGAAAAAACAAGTCAATGCTGTTGCCCGGTGCTGCTTTATGCGGGCAAAGTGAAAGTGAGGAGAATATGGCAACAGGAGCTATTCAACTGGAAGAGGCACGTTTACAGGACGTGCAAAGCATACAGGATTATCCGGATTATCATGAAAGGCATAGGATCATTCCGGCAATGTTCGAAGACCGTGGACATCGCTCGATCCTTGATGTGGCTGCCGGGGTGGGGTGTGCCGCGCAGAGGATCCATGAGAATTATCCCGCGGAACTGTTATGCAACGACATTACCCCGAAATGTCTGAAGATCCTGCAGCAAATGGGAATCCCGACTGTGTCATTCGATCTGGATACGGAAGCCCCGTTCCCATTTCCAGACGGAAGTTTTGATGCCGTCATTTCTCTTGCCACCATCGAACATCTTTTGCATGTTGATCATTTTCTATGTGAGATCAATCGCATCTTGAGTGATGATGGATATCTCTATCTTTCAACGCCTAACTATGCCGGGCTTGCATACCTGCCGCGCTTTCTACTGGGGGGGAAAACCTTTCATGACCCGCTTTCGCCGTCTGCGCGCACACGCTATGAATTCTATGCCCATGTCCGTTACTTTACTTACAGGACACTGCTTGAATTTACGAGTTCGTTCGGTTTTGTGCCAGATACGGTTTATCTGGCTTTGCCGGAAGGCAGCAGCCGGTATCGTACCTTGTATACAAGGTCAAAGCTTCAGGCGCTGACATTCCGTTATGGAATGATGTTCATGTACAAATTGTTCTCGCCGCGGTGGGCATCGGAGCCGATCCTTTGCTTCCGAAAAGCCGGAAGCAAGGTGGAACGCGGACTTCGCAAGGTGATTCTGTAGGGAATTGGAGGCATATGCGCCGGGGATTACCTGAAACGACCGACCCCGTAAAAGACGGGTGCAGTTTGTACGAGGGCGTGGAATATACCCAGTTCTGGGATGGACGGTCAAAACACAGCCTTGATACGCTTGAACATCTTATTGTTCAAAGCCTGTTGCCTGCACAGGGACACAGGATCATTGATGTTGGTTGCGGTTTCGGGCGTTTGGCTGATTGCTATATGGATCGTTTCCAGCAGGTCGTCATGATGGATGGGTCGATATCGCTTTTACATCAAGCAATGGATATGACCGCAGGGCGGGCGATCTATGTCGCTGGGGATGCTTTGCATCCGCCTTTTCGTCATGCCGCTTTCGACGCCGTATTGTTGATTCGGGTCTTCCATCATATTCAGGATTCTCAGGCGTGCCTGTCTGAAATGAGCCGGATATTGTGCAAGGACGGTCGTTTTGTCTTTAATTACCTGAACAAGCAGAAT
>JBAIYF010000525.1:0-3472 GCA_037916115.1 Anaerolineales bacterium | reverse complement strand
TATATGGAATGTAGGGTATCAATGATGCGATACGGACTATTTCCTTGTCGCGATGGAATTCCCCGCCAAGGCTAAAGTTTGCCCAGGTTGCAGTAAGGTTTTCTTCAATTGCTTTTATGTGTGATATTGATAAATGATCCATTAATATTGTCACTTACATGTATTGATAATTTTACATATTATACCCATGCTGTATCCCACAGGAACGAAAAGCAGATTGGGTGGTGAAAAAATTAAGACAAACTGTGTTTAGTTTTGTATGGTTTTTTTGGCGTATCGTTATTCGAAAACACCAATTTCAACATAATACCATGTGCCCTGCCGCTGGGCAAAGAATGAAACCATATTCGGGGCGCTCTTCGGATTTAATGCGGATGCGCTGCAACATTGATAATGTGGAATCTGGTCATACTCCAGTTGGATTTGTTCGCCATTATAAGAAATGCCAATGTTCCCGTTTTGCTGGAAAAAATAGAATGGAATGCCGTGTATCAACTGAAATCCAAATGATTGATCATATCCATAGGTCTCGTTCAGTGACTTGCCATCTATAAAAATTTCACCGTTGGGTTCCAATGGCGTTTCATTTGAATCTGGGGCTAATGTGACATGGGCAACTTCAACCACCCAGTGATCGGAATAAGCCCATAATCCCCTTAAGTTATTAATTGGACTGATGTCGCCTGCCTCAATCGACAAGATCAATTTTTCCCCCTTCAATACCTGCACAGTCACCTTTTGAGACGCCGTTTGGTTCTCAACGGTTTTATTGTAAGTCTCTACTGCCACAAGGTCTTCGTCTCCTGTTTGGACTGAAAACGCAGGCTGCCCTTCAAAAAGCATGGAGTTATCAGGAACAGGCAATTCCCTTTCCTGTTGATGCTTTGCCAATAGTTCGGCTTGAGACCCTTGTTCAGGAACAAAAGTCAAGGGATCTGTTGTGGGTTCAAATTTTAGGGGATGTTCTTCTATGGTGAGTTCGGTTATGGGAGTTTTTGGAACCATTTGTTCGGAAGTGCAGCCGCCCATCACAAGTGTAGCCAACGTTAGAATAGTGACCCAACAAATTCTTTTATTGATATATTTCATATTACATCACTTTGTGCTTACGAGTCGTGCAACAGGAGCTAAAACAATCATGTGGTTCAATGACCATCATAAAGAGGATATGTTGCTGTTGAACTCAATTTAATTATACAAAATAGAAGTTGGTATAACAACTGGTCTGTGGGGAGGATGATTGGTGAAGGTAAAAATGAATGTTGGTGTTGGAAAAATTGCTTAACTGCAATGTCCACCCTGGCTACAACAGAATTAAGCCTCATGACGAGGTCGCCACGGCTCATGCTCGTGTGTGAGCCATACTAATTCAGGGTTGAGTGCGCGCACTCGCTGTTGACCTTCGGTCTGTGGATCATCGAGTTCGCCGAACCAAACCGCCACGTCGCCGCCGACGATGATCGGGCGTCCGCTGTTCTCGAGGACGACCATCTGTGACCCGCGTGTGTGCCCCGGCGCTGGGATGAGACGCAGCCCGGGAAGTAGTTCGAGCTCGCCATCGACTGGGACATATTGCACATTCGGCGCATCAACCCACTCGCGAATTGTGTAATTGTCTTTGCTGCGCGCGTCATCGAGCTCCTGCCGCTGAACGTAGATTGGTCTGCCAGTGAAGAGGTGGTTGCCTCCACAGTGGTCGAAATGCAGGTGGGTATTGACGACGATATTAATGCTGGTGAGATCGATGTCTTGTTTGTTCAGTGGAAGGATGCGGGGATCAAGATCCGCCACTGCAGGGTGCAGTTCCGTCATACCAGTATCAACCAACACACGCGCATCAGGATGGTCGATAATGTGTACGTAGACCGGCATCCGCTCGCCTTCAGCAAGCAGGTCAGCAACGCGGACTGGTGTGATTGATATTTTCTTTTTCAGGGGTTTTTCTCCTCTGTTATATAATAGAACATGTTTTCTGTTCTGTGAAGATGAGAAAACCACTTTTTTCGAACCTGGCGAAGCCATCCTGCCAGAAAACGAAGGCTAAGGTGTAGGGAACTGCTTGAAGTGTGCCGCCCTCCGGGCAGTTCTCAGTGCCAGATGCACATTTTGTTGGGATGCATTTTGTTGTAATAGAGTATATCCTGGCGAAACACCTGCTTGTAAAAAATTAAACATATACACAACTTTTCTAACTCTCATCCCATGTTTCGATCAATAGCCATTCGTCAGGACTACATTTATCCATTTCGATTTTATTAATTTCTGTTTTCCCTTTCCATGATGGAAGAAGCACATCGCCCTCGTCTGCAATCCAATTTTCTCTTGCATTTGGTGGATTGTCTGCGATGTATGGAATCAAGAATTTAGCAGTTGCTGTATATCGAATTGGGTAACCATTATTGGTAGCTACTTCTAGTACTTTACCTTCCTCTACAAGTTTATCGAGCCAGTCAAGTCCATAGAGATCAGTTTGCCACTTGGCTAGCAATTTTCCATCTTGTCGTGTATTAGTTGCAGGGAATGTACCTGAATTTGCCTGCCGATAGATACAAACAAACCATCCAAGCATTTGTTTTTCCTTAAACATTTTGTAATATGCGCCGTATCTTTGCAGCCCAACGGTTTCCGGCTCGTCCCCAATAGGGGATGGCGAAGCCGTCCAACCAGCCTGCCGAAGGTGGACGGACAGTCCAGGGAAAAATGCTCAGGCGTAGAAAACTGCTTGGGATTGTGCGCACGCGAAGCGGCAGTCCCCAGCATCAGGTGCATTATCCCAATGCTTTTCGGGACGCTTTGTTGGCTGGCTTTTTGCTTTGCATGGCAAGATAGCTTGAGAAAAGTATTCTGCCCGATGCACCTGAAAATTATTGCACATAACTGCGCCTTTCGCAATAATCAAAATTAGTAAGTCAAGAACATGTAGTAAGCCGTTTTATTTGGAACATAATAACAAAGCGTGATAAGAAGGCTGCCTTGCATACCTTCTTCGTAAACATATCTTTCAACATCTTCTAATTTTTCTACGTCCCACCAATCTGGCGGATATGACGACCCAGAGCATGTGCCTTCATCTGGAGATAATTCTCGATAGGAAATAATCTTTTCTAAATCGTCTCTATCTACGTGAAAGCGGAAGTAATATGTTACATCGGGGTGAACAATAATGTCATCAAATTTCACATCAAGAATTTCAACACTTTGCGGGATTGGATCGATTACATGTGCTCGGAAATGATCTTTGTTGTCTCCAAATACTTGCGGGGGAAACTTAGTGACATTCCAACATAATATTGCCGCTACTAAAGGTAATACACATATCCCTACTGTAAGTAATGCGCTGACAGTTAAATCTATTCCGCTTATGGTTAGTTTGTTGACCTCTTTTTTCGATGAGGGCATTTATTATCCACCTAAATAACTTGCTTTGCTCTTAGCCAGCCAACGGATTGCGTTACCTGCGCTGGGGCGGGGA
>JBAIYF010000524.1:0-4459 GCA_037916115.1 Anaerolineales bacterium | reverse complement strand
AAACATCGGCGTGATCGGCTACCTGCCCCCCGCTCCTTTTGTCGTTGAAGATATCATCACAACGGGACCTTACAAACTCTGGGGTGCGCCACGCGATTCGGACATGCGCCAGGTGGATATGATGAAGCAAGCCTTCTTTGACGCTGTGCGCCTTGGTCGCGGCGACAAGCTCAACGCCGAAGATGCTGTCATTTTCAGCGGGCAGATCTGGTCTGGCATGGATGCGATCCGACTGGGCATCATCGACGAATTTGGAACAGAAACCGACGGGGCACGGAAAGCCGCCGAACTTGCCAAAGTTGCCAATTATGAAGTACTCAACCTTGCCGCACCGGCGGGAATCGAAACACAAACCGGTTATTTCTTCTTCTACCAAAGCCCCGATGGGATGAAGATGCCCTACCCCAACGAGGCGGGAATTTACATGCTGTACATTCCGCCCCTGCCGGTGAAATAAGGAGGATGACATGAAACGCCAAACCCTGATCCTTGCGATCCTTGCCCTGCTCCTCCCCACCGTCCTGCGCGGACTTTGGTTTTACCGCGGCTTCCCCACCACACGCCCCGAGATTGCCACACCCGACTACGCCTCTTTTAATAGACCGCAAGTTGCTATCAATACCCCGGATATGGAAAACATCGAACCAGTCGGCGGGACCATACTATTGGACGGCTATCACGGCAATCAATTCTTCCTGACCGAGATCGACTCATTCACTGCCGCCATCCGCGCCCGCGGTGGGACCGTGGAAACGGTGACAGACGCCACCATGCTGGAAACCCAGTTGAAATCTGCCAGTGCTTTTGTTTCGATCTCGCCAAGTTATGGGTTTTCACCGACGGAGACCCAACTTCTCAAAAACTTCACTGAACGCGGCGGAAGAATCCTAGTGTTTGGCGATGCAACCCGCTACTTCCTGTCGTTCGATGCCATCAGCGGCAATCCAATCACCATCGGCGATGCCAATGCAGCAAATTCCCTGTTAAGGCAGTACGGCATCATCATCAACAATGACTATCTCTATAACACCGAAAAGAACGAAGGCAACTTCCGCAACGTGCTGTTCAACGACTTCGGCAAAAGCGAACTGACCTTCGGGCTGGGCGAGGTCGCACTATACGGCTCGCACTCGGTTGAAACAGATTCGGGGATGATCCTGCTGCAAGGTGCCGAGACCAACCTATCGTCTGCGAATGATGCGCACAACCCCAATGCCGGTGGAGCCGTTTTGAGCGCGGATGAAACCGTGGCAGCCTTCGGCGATTTCACCTTCATGTCCACGCCGTACAGCACCTACACCGATAACGCACAACTCATCCAAAACATCGCTGACTTTGCGCTCGCGGGCAAACAAACACCGAACCTCGAACTCTTCCCCTATCTCTTTACCGGCAATAGCATTCAGGTAGTGGTTTCGCCCGACCTCGAAAAGAACACCAGCATGGTCTCGGCGCTTGGCACACTGCAATCGTCCATGCGCACGTTGAACCTGAACCTGACATTCGAAGATTCCCTGCCCTCCTCCGGCGATTTCATCGCCATTGCCACATACGATGCAGCCGAAGAATTCAATAATGCCCTGCAAAAAGCGGACGTTGAATTAGACAGCGACCTCATCAGCACGGTGGCGTTCGGCGACATCAACCGCAGCGGCAATGGCATCATCCTGTTCCAACAGGGCAAGAGCGGCAACGGGCTGGTCCTCATGGCAAATAATTCCGATGACGTTATCGCATTGATGAATCTCGTTGGGTATGGCGATCTCAGCACCTGCCTCAGGAGTGAACTCGTTGCCGTGTGCAGCGTCGGCTATGATGATTATGGCGGCGGTGAAGATTTCAGCGGTGACACGCTTGACGGAGCCGCCACGGAAGAACCTCTACTCGAAGCCACACCAACACCCGGCGGATAACAAAATAAAGTCCTCAAGCGTTGGCTTGAGGACTTTTCATTGACAAAACCTCCGCGATACTTTACATTCGTTTCATGACAAGCTTCAGCCTGCTTCAGCGCCAGATCATTGAATCTCCCCTGAATTCACGCCTCTTCGTCTCCGGAGCGGCAGGCACTGGCAAGACCACCGCAGGTGTGGAGCGAATCCGCTTTTTACTCGAACAGGGTATCCCGGCAGATTCGATCCTCCTGCTCACTCCACAACGGACTTTACAGGAGCCGTACCTCGATCTGCTTGAAAGTCCGAACCGCATGGCTGGCGGCGAAGTAACTCCCGCCACCATTGGTGGTCTGGCGCGGCGCATGTGCGATCTCTTCTGGTCTTTTGCGGCAGAACAAGCCGGGTTTCTCAACCCAGACCAGCCCCCCATCTTCCTCACACTTGAAACCGCGCAGTATTATATGGCGCACCTCGTACGCCCGCTGATCGAAGAGCAGGGATATTTTGAATCGGTCACCATCAACCGCAACCGCCTATATTCGCAGATCATAGACAACCTCAACAAAGCCGCCATTGGAGGGTTTCCACACACAGAGATCGGCGCACGGCTGGACTCCGCCTGGTTTGGCGACCCCGCCCAGCGAAACGTTTACGCCAATGCACAGGAATGTGCCAACCGCTTCCGCCAGTACTGCCTTGAAAACAATCTTCTGGATTTCTCTCTTCAACTGGAGATCTTTAACAACATCCTCTGGCAAAACGAACAAGCACGCAGTTACCTCACCCAAAATTACCGTCACATGATCTATGACAATGCAGAGGAGGATATTCCCTTCGCCCACGATATCCTCCGTGAGTGGCTGCCCGAACTGGATTCGGCGCTGATCCTCTACGATCTAGCTGCAGGGTATAGAAAGTTTCTGGGCGGCGACCCAGCCAGCGGCTTGGACTTGAGCCGTTACTGTGATGAAGTTATTGAGTTGAACGAATCATTCGTCTCATCCGGCAGTGTCATTCAACTATCCAATGCATTGGTCAATGCCATAACCAATACAGGTGAAGTTGAATCGCACGGCACCGAAGAGGCGATGGAATTCATCATGAAACATTTCCACCCGGAGATGTTGGATGAGGTGGTTGCGAAGATACAGGGACTCATTGCCAATGGCGTGCCGCCCGAAGAGATCGTTGTGCTTGCACCTTACCTTTCCGATTCTTTGCGCTTTTCGATCTCACATCGATTGGAAATGGCTGAAATACCGTGGCGCAGTAACCGCCCGTCGCGCTCATTGCGTGATGAGCCTGCCAGCAAAACCCTGCTGACGCTTTCAGCGCTTGCCCACCCGCAATGGCAGGTTCATCCGCCAAAATTTGACGCAGCACATGCCTTGATGTTTGCGCTGAACACCGACCTCGTCCGTGCACAGCTTTTAACTGAGATCATATACGGTCAGCGTGACCTGCGGCTTTCAACCTTCGACCAGATCAAACCGGAAATTCAGGAACGCGTTACTTATGCACTGGGTGAGCGGTACAGCATGCTGCAAACATGGCTAGAAGAGTACCGCGGCTCGGAACCCATGCCGCTTGATTTCTTCCTGCGCAAACTGTTTGGTGAGGTGCTCTCACAGCCCGGCTTTGGTTTCCATTCCAATCTGGATGCTGTACGTGTGGCGGCAAGCCTGGTTGAATCCATCCGCAAATTCCGCAACGCCATGGAACCGCTCAACTTGACCGGTCTTGACCTTGGACGGGAATACATTGCCATGCTGCAAGAAGGCGTCATTGCGGCGCAATATCTCGAGTCGTGGAGCAGTGAAGATAAAAATGCTGTGCTGGTCGCACCCGCCTACACCTTTCTGATGATGAATCGCCCCGCCGCTTTTCAATTCTGGCTCGACCCCGGCTCAGATGGCTGGTCGCAACGCGTATCACAGCCGCTTACCCATCCATACGTCCTCTCGCGCGAATGGGCTGAAACACCCGGTCGCCTCTGGCTGGATTCTGACGAAGTGGCAATGGAGATCGAAACCCTCGCGCGCCTCACAGGCGGACTTTTAGCCCGCTGCCGCGAAAAGATATTCCTCGCCCTCTCAGACCTTGGTGCAGCAGGATTCGAACAGCGCGGTGCTTTACTGAAGGCTTTCCAAAAAGTACTGCAACGCCAGGAAAACTCATGAAGACAACTTTACAGATTGATGGCAAGTGGGTATTTCCCATTGCGCTTCTTATCATCGTTATTTTGGATGCCCTCACTAACACAATTGATATCACCCGAAATCAATGGGACTATGTTTACTACCTTGCCCTTGCCAGAGATGGATTCAACACCGAACTGCTCGCCAGCCCCTTTGTGTATCGCTTCTTCACGCCATTTCTTGTGAATGGCATTACCAAAACGGGGCTTTCCACTGAAAATGGATTTCTGCTTGTTACCTACATCGGCGCACTCGTTCAACTGACAGGTATCTTCTATTTTGTTAGATGGGCAACACGATCCACACGCGGCGCATGGATCGCATTTTTTGTAACGGCGCTTTCTTTGTTCAACGTCAAATTCCTGG
>JBAIYF010000523.1:0-5085 GCA_037916115.1 Anaerolineales bacterium | reverse complement strand
CTCGCCCAAGAGCGCATCGTAGGTGCTGGCTTCCACCAGCAGTTTATCCACTCCCAAACAAGAGGTGGCATTTGCCTGCGGGTCAAGGTCCACCACCAGCACACGCTGACCCAGCTTCGCCAGATACGCCGCCAGGTTGATCGTGGATGTGGTCTTGCCCACACCGCCTTTTTGATTCACCAAGGTATAGATCTTCGTCAAGACAAAACCTCCATCTTGCAATGTTCAATTTCCGCATGGGTCGGAATGCCCTGCAAACCAACCCGTGTCACCGAGTACGCCGCGAGATGGGTCGCAAAACGCGCCGCCTCCCATGGGTCCTTCGTTTGATAAAGCCGCGTAAAAAATCCCGCCGCAAAAATATCACCCGCGCCGGTCGCGTCCACTTCATCCACTTTGACGGGGCGGTAACGCCTGCGGTCGCCGTGCCAGTGCAGCACCGCGCCCTCCTCCCCTTCCGTCAGACAAAGCAGACGGGTATGATGCGCCATCCATTCGACAAGCTCCAGATCGCGGTTAACATCCTCAAGCGACATCACCACGCCTCCCACCCGGCCAAGAACCTGTTCGCTGTTTTCCCAAGCCTTGGCGAACACCGAACCTTTTTCGTCCCAGGAGCGCATCCAACCTTGAGGCGTCACCCCCACCCACGAGGATGGGAACTGTTCCACCAGCGCAGGGTCTACTTCTTGCGCAATGGGCGCAAGGTGAACAATGGGCGCATTGCGCCAAATTTGCGGAACATGTTCAAATGAAATCTTTGCGGCTTGATGATGCAAAGTCTGTTTGCGTCCATGTTCAGTTTTGATGTTCTCAAAAACAGTGCTCGTTTCAGTTGGCAGATTGACTATCTGAGTCCCATTCAGCAAGTTTAGGGGAGCATCCTCCCCAGCGGAGGTGACAATCCCCACCCGCAACCCAAATGCCTTCGCCGTCAACGCAGAATAGGAGACTGTACCACCAAGTTGTTTTCCAGCCGGGGTCAGATCGATAGCTACATGACCGATGAGTAGATAATCGATTGGGGTAAGGTCGGGCATGGGCGAATTATACCTTGAGGACGATAGACCGTAGACCATGGACTACAAATAAAAAGACCGTGAACTATCGTCCACGGTCTATCGTACGTCATCTAATTTATTCTTTCGGAACGATCACTACTTTGCGGTAGGGCTCTTCGCCTGTGCTCTCGGTCTTTACTGCAGGATGCCCGCGCAGCTCGATATGAACGATGCGGCGCTCGCTGGAGGGCATTGGTTCCATGGTCACTTTGCGCCCGGTCTTGGTGACCTGGTCTGCCATGCGGTTGGCAAGCTGACGAATCTGCTTTTCGCGGCGTGCACGGTAGCCTTCCACATCCACGATCACCTGCACCCATTGCTGGGTCTGCTTGCCGACGATGAGGGATGCCACATGTTGGAAGGAAGCCAGGGTTTCGGCACGGCGACCAATGAGAGCGCTCAAATCCTCACCCCGGACGTCTACTTGAATGGTGCGATTGTCGGCGGCATCAGTCTCATCGTAATGAGCCGAGACCTGCGCAGTCATGCCCATATGATGGATCAGTTTGGAGACGACTTCTTCGGCTGTGTTCAAAACCGCGTCGTTCTCAATATTGAGAGGGCGTTGAGGCGCGGGTTTGGGTTCCCGTTTGGGTTCGGGCTTCGGTTCGGGTTTCGGCTGGGGCTTGGCTTCGGCTTTGGGTTCCGCTTGCTTCTTTTCGGGGCGGGGTTTGGGTTCTTTTGCCTTGGGCTTGGATTCAGCCTTTTTTGCCGGGGCAGGCTTCGGGTCCGGTTTTGCGGCGGGGGCTTCTGGTATGACCGGAGGGTTGACGGAGAGGCGCACACGCACTTGCCGCCCGCCAAGTCCGAACAATCCTTTTGAGCCTGAATCCAAAACTTCCACCGATACTGCGTCGGCGGTGAGCCCGAGTTGTTCTAGCCCCTGCTGAATGGCTTCTTCAACAGTTGGAGCGATGATCTCTAAAGTAGTTCGCTCGTTCATGATGGTGCCTCCCTTATTTTTTTGCCGGGGTGTTTTTCTTGCTGCCGGGCAATAAGTTGCTCCAATTGGCGCGCCCGGTTGCCGCGTATTGGACAATGCCCAGCAGGTTGCTTGTGATGAAATAAACTGAGATGCCGGAGGGGAAGGTCAACGCAAACCAGCCCAGCATGAGCGGCATGTAAATGGCCATGCTGCTCGTCATGGCGGCGGTCTGTGCGGCTGCCTGGTCGTTGGGGTTTGGCGGGGTGGTCGGCATGGTCAGTTTGGTCTGGACGTAGGTGGTAAGTGCCACGACCAAGGCAAGGAGCGGAAAGCCGTTCGGCAGGAAAGAGACATCGAACGGCAGAGGGATGCCTTCGGGACGACCGAGGTTCATCCACAAAAAGGTGCTGTTGAGGGGGATGATGTTCTCAACGTTTTGAAAAGGGTAGACGGTGCGCGCGAGGTTGAGCATATCGAGCGGGGTGGCGGCCATGGCGCGAATGACTGCCTGATACAAACCGATGATGATCGGGAATTGAATGAGGGTCGGCAGACAGGAGGCAAACGGGTTGATGCCACGCTCACGATAGATGCGCATTTGTTCCTGCGCCAGTTTTTCACGGTCTTTGGCGTATTTCTTTTGTATCTCCTGCCACTCTTTATCGTTCTGCAATTCCTGCATGGCTTGGGCGCCCTTCACTTGTGAAGCGTTGAGGGGCCAGGTGATAAGCCTGATAATGACGGTGAACAAAATAATGGCAACCCCGAACATTTGCGGTCCATGACCAAGAATGTCATAGATCCAAAGGAGCAGGTTGACCATGGGTTGAATGATAAATGTTTGCCACATGGGGTATTTTCCTTATTTCTCGGGGGTGAAGGTCCAAACTTGCTTGCCTTCAAAATCATAAGCGGCAAGGGCGAATTCCGCTTGATAAGGTGCGACCAGAAGCGTTTCACCGGAGACAACTGGGGTGGTGTAGATCTTGCCGCCCACTTCTTTTTCCCAGATGGTCTTGGCATCACGGTCCAACGCGAGGAAAGTTCCCTCTTCGGTCACGAAGTAGATGACATCACCGATGACCAGCGGATTCGCAACAACGGGACCATCGGGTTTTACTCCGTTCCAATTCTGGCTGCCGGAAGCAATATCGAGTGAATAGAGAACGCCGTTGAGATCGGCATAGTAGAGTGTGCCGTTATCCAATGCCGGGGTTCCCCAGATCCAATTTGAGGCGGTTGCCAAAACCTCATGATCACCCTGGGGGGTGATAAATTCAATGTTGGATGCGAACGATCCAACATATACGCCATCTTCACCGACTACAGGGCTGCTGGGGGATGCCCCGCCCAGGTCAATGGTGTTGATGGAAACGCCGTTGATGGGATCAATGATGTGAAGGTGGTGATCCAAAGATGTAACGTAAATGTAGGTACCATCTGTTACAGGGGTTGCCCACAGTGAGCCGCCCAATTCAATGGGGTCGGCAGACATTTTGCCATTTAGATCAAGGATGTAAAGGAATCCATCGGAATTGGGTGCGTAGATCGTATCGTTGAAAACGAGCGGAGAAGCCACCCATTTTCCTTTGGCAGCCATGAACGGTTCGACCCAGTTATCTTTGCCGGTTTCGGGATTGATACTGATCAACTCATGATTGTTGCCTTCGCTCCCAACGATCAACTGTCCATCAGAGGTGAGGACGGGGTTGGCATAAAAGATGATATTCGTATCGGTTTCTGCCGGGTAACGCCACACTTCCCTGCCCGTTTGCACATCAACTGCATAGACATGGTAGCCGGATGCAAGATAGGCATTTGAGCCATCTGCAGAGAGACCCGCCCAGGTATTAACAAGGGTGGCACGGCCGCCTGAACAAGCGCCAAGTAAAATAGCGCCAAGTACAAGCAACAAAAGCAATTTTAATTTGTTCGTTTTCAAATCGGATTTACTCCTAACACACGGAAAGGCGCATACCTCTCCGGAAATATGCAAATTTACGGGACGGGGTCGTACCCGCCGGGATTGAAAGGATTGCAGCGCAGAACGCGCCATACTGCCATTAGTGATCCCTTGAATGCACCGTGCTTATATACTGCCTGATAGCCATAATGCGAGCATGACGGATAAAAGCGGCAGGTGTTGGCAGGCAGCCCCGGTGAGATCGCCATTTGATACAAACGGATGAGAGACAGGACCAATATACGCGGAATATTCCCAAGCGTACGCGGCAGGTCTCTCAAGCGCGGTTCATGGGAATAATCGTGAAGGATAAATTGCTCTTCGTGTTCGTGGTCTTGATTCATCCGGAGGCGTCGTCTGCGGTGAGGAGCCTGGCTCTTCGGAGGAGGTTCAACAACGCGGAGCGGGTATCTGCCAAAGTGGCAGTGACAAGCGCGGGTCTGGCAATCAGGATCAGGTCCCAGCCGGAGGCGATGGAGGGGGTCAGTTCCCGCATCGCTTCTCGCAGCAATCGTTTTGCTCGATTGCGATGAACGGCTGTTCCTGTGGTCTTACCAGCGGCAACACCGATCTTCAAATGTTCGCTGTTCTCATTCGCTTGCGCTACTAACACAACAAGCGGATGGGCATAGGACTTGCCTGTTCGCCGCACCCGCTTGAAATCTTCGGATCGGGACAGTCGAAATCGTTTCTGCACCCGCGCCTCTTATTGATTCTCCTTGCTGGAGATTACCAACGAATCTTCTTGACGTGTTCGTTGGCAGTAACGGTCAATTTGTGGCGCCCCTTAAGGCGGCGGCGCTTGAGAACAGCTCGCCCATCGGCGGTGGCCATGCGCGAGCGGAAGCCGTGCACACGCACGCGGCGGCGGATCTTGGGTTGATAAGTTCGCTTGGTCATTCTTCGTTCTTCCTTATTCCTTCAAAAGATGATTACACAATCCCCGATGGGATGGTATTTTTGAGTTGGACAGCGCGTTATTTTACCTCAAGGGGTGCGAATCGGTCAATTTGAATCCAGACAAAATATAGATTTCTAACAATGTCGGGTGGGAGTTCGCATACGGAACAGACGGTTTTTATGATTTTCCCGTTGGTTTCCTTATTATTCGTGTGCAAAAAATTGTATCAGATCAG
>JBAIYF010000522.1:0-3306 GCA_037916115.1 Anaerolineales bacterium | reverse complement strand
CGAAGGCTACCCGTGGAATTTACTCAAGACCGATTGGGGCAACACCACCCATGTCGTTGTTTCTGAACTGCGGCAGAACGAACTAGCCGACTTGATGAAACTCGACCCCGCCACCATTCACGTCATCGCCAACGGCGTGGATATGGATCGTTTCTATAAACTTGAAACGCTCACACAAGACCTGCTAAAAAATACCAACCTGCTCGACTCTGCACCCATCCTACTGCTGCCTGTGCGCCTTACACCGCGCAAGAACATTGAACTCGCCTTGTGGACGATGGCAAGTTTGAAGCGTGATTTTCCAAATGCGGCGCTGGTGGTCACAGGTCCTCTTGGACCGCACAATGCCGATAACGTCAAATACTTTGCCATGCTTACTGACCTGCGCAAACAATTGGGCTTGGAAGGCTCCGTCCACTTTTTGGCAGAACTGTATCACGGCTTTCTTCCAGATGAGGTCATTGCCGATTTTTACCGCATCGCCGATGCGCTTTTCTTCCCCAGCCGCGAAGAAGGCTTTGGCATTCCCTTGATCGAAGCGGCATTCAGTCATCTGCCTGCCTTCTGCGCCGATATCCCGCCCCTGCGCAAATTGGGATTGAACGACGCCATATTTTTTTCGCCCAATGAAGACCCTGCTCGAATTGCAAACATGCTGGCAGAACATTTTCGAAGTTCCCTGCCCGCCCGCCTGGCAATGCGCGTCCGCGCTTCGTATCGGTGGGAGGCGATTTATCGTCAACAGATCGCGCCTCTCCTTTAATTCGTTTCTAGTCACGCAAAGGAAAACATCATGTACAAACATTCAGACTTTAATCCCATTCACACCATCCTCATTCCATACATCCACAGCGGACCTGGTTTGCATGTGCTCGAAGCCGCACGCCAATTCGATGCGACGATCACTCTTGTAGGTGTAGTAGTTGTGCCAGATGGACAGTCGCTCAGTACCGGGGCGGCCGCCGCCCGCGAATTGCGCCGCACCTTACACATCTACGGCAAAGATAAACGTATCACGGTCAAGTCCAAGGTCATTGTTTCGCACCAACCGTGGAATGAACTCTCGAACTTCATACAGGATGAAAACCCGGATCTGCTTTTCCTTGAAGCTGAAACACACTTCAAGGCTTTGAATGTCTCTGCTGATGAAGTGCTCGCCCAACCGCCCTGCGACGTGGCTCTGGTGCGTGGAAAAATCTCCAGCAAGCCGAAGCAGGTCCTCGTCCCGGTTCGAGGCGGACCTCATGCCGAGCTGGCTGTTCTTGTTGGTCTGGGTCTGGAGCCGAAAGGCGTCACTACCCTACACATCCGCAGACCCAACGACCCCGAAGCGGTGATCGATGCGCCGTTCAAAGGGTTGGATCGAACACTGAAACAAATGCCGGAAGTGCAGAAAATTTTTGAGGTCACCGATGACCCGGCGGCGGTGATCTTGCAGCATGCAAAGAAGGCGGATGTTGTCATCCTCGGTACGACGAGCCAACCCATCACTAGTTCTGCTTCGCTTGGAGCGGTGGCAGACCGTATTTTGCATGAGGCGCCATGCGCAGTGATCGCAGTGAAAAGTAAAAGACCCATGCCCTACTTCAAGTTGGATGAAAGTGTGGGCATGGAAGCCATTTCGATTCTTGTGGACAAATGGTTCGCTGAAAATACCTTTCATGCCGATGAGTTCAAACAACTAAAAGATCTGGCGGAACTGAAAAAGCAACAGGGTGTAACCATAAGCCTGGCTCTGCCCGCTTTAAACGAGGAAGAGACGGTGGGCAAGGTCATTCGCACCATGCGCAAGGAATTGATGCAGAAGGTTCAACTGATCGATGAGATCGTATTGATCGACTCAAATTCCACCGACCGCACGCGCGAGATCGCCAAAAAGGAAGGCGTGCCGGTCTATATCCATCAGGAATTGCTTCCGCACATGGAGCCGCGGCGCGGGAAGGGGGAAGCGCTATGGAAAAGCCTACTGGTGACAAAAGGCGACATCATTGTCTGGATCGATACGGATATCGTCAATATTCACCCGCGCTTTGTGTATGGCATCATCGGTCCGCTGCTGGTCAATCCGCAGATCCAATTGGTGAAAGGCTTTTACCGCAGACCACTGAAGGTTGGTCAAAAAATGCAGGCAGGCGGCGGCGGACGTGTCACTGAACTGACTGCTCGCCCGCTTCTCAATTTGTTTTACCCCGCACTTTCGGGCGTGGTGCAGCCGCTTTCGGGTGAATATGCGGGCAGGCGTGAAGCGCTCGAACGCGCCACCTTCTATTCCGGTTACGGTGTGGAAACAGGCTTGTTGATCGACATCTACGAAAAGTATGGCTTGCAATCCATTGCCCAGGTAGACTTATTGGAGCGCATCCATCACAACCAGCATCTGGAAGCCCTGAGCAAAATGTCCTTTGCCATCATTCAAACTATGATGCACAGATTGGAAAAACGCTTCGGGCGTTCCCTGCTCGAAGATGTAGACCGCTCAATGAAACTGATCCGCTATCAAAAGACGGGCTACACCCTCGATGTGGAGCAGATTACCGAGCATGAACGCCCACCCATGATCGAAGTACCGGAATATATAAATAGAAATAAGTAAAAAGTCAGCCCCAATGAAAATAGGGGCTGACTTTTGGATTCGCCAAATCACTTTGCTTTTGCTGGGAACCAGCGGCGCAGGTCTTTCCAGCGGAAAAGCGCCATGACCGTAAGAAGAAACCCGCCGACGAGGAAAATAAGTGTGGGCAGGTTGATAAAACCGACGATGGTATCTTCGTAACCGTAATAGTCGAGCAGGAGAGTGTTGATGGTATCTGCCATATCGAATTGTTCGGAGATCAACAGGAACAGCGCAAAATTTGCTGCTGCAAAACTCCATAGCGAAGAGAACCATCCTCGGCGTTCATTGGCGGCGCGGATGATGAAAAAGCCGAACACACCCGCCAGGAGCACGATCAGCCCGATGAGGAAGATGTTGGATGCAACGGTGAACGTATCGTAGTAAAGAAAAACGTCCACCAGCCCATAGTGCCACATCTCCACAAGGTACGCGGCAAAGGCGGCTGCATCCAACAGGAGGATGAAGGTGAGGAAGGTGGTGATGCTGTTGATAATGCCGGGTGTGACTGTGATCGCGCCGCTGGTGGGCCGTGTACCAAGCGCCGCTAATAATTTGGTTGGGTCGGGCAGGAGTTGCGCAAGGGCATCCATGTTGCCCAAGCCCCTGCGGAAGTCGATCCACTGCACATGCGAGAGTTTTTCGCTGGGTTGGGCGGTTTGCATCAAAACGGGGAAAACGATCTGGTGTTCAGG
>JBAIYF010000521.1:0-5085 GCA_037916115.1 Anaerolineales bacterium | reverse complement strand
ACCAACTCACCGCTCGGAATGCCGAGGAAAGTGCGCAGGTTCTGCGGAACAAGGATGCGCCCCACTTTGTCCACTTCCACGCCATAAGCGTTGGAGAGAATCAAGCGGCGCAAAAGACGGGCAGTCGGGTCAGCCAAGTTCATGGCTTCGATGCGCTCATAAACCTGTTTGAAATATGCCTCAGTCATCACCATCAGGCATTTGTCAAAGCCTTGTGTAATGAAGGCGCCACCTTCCAGCAACTCACGGAAGCGCGCCGGAATCATCAGGCGACCCTTATCATCGAGGTTGTGCTGGAACTGACCCAAGAACATTTGTGCTACAATTCCTTTTAATGACGCGAACGCCGGGACGCCCGGCGCTCTCTACCACTTTCTACCACTTCTTACCACATTATACCCCTTAGGGGGTAAAAATCAAGTGGAGGGAAGATTTTTCACCTTGCATTTTCATGAGAGCCATGCCCACATTCACCCTGCTTGAAGCCACACGCTGGCAAGATTACGAACTGATCGACTCCGGAGACGGTCTCAAACTCGAACGTTTCGGCAAATACACCTTCGCACGCCCCGAATCGCAGGCGATGTGGAGCCGCGCCCTGCCCCAATCTGAATGGGATAATGCTCACGGAGTCTTCATTCCTAGCGGCGAAGAAAGCGGCGGGCACTGGCAATTAAAGAAGCGCGTGGATGAACAATGGGTGATGCAATACCCCCTCCCCACTCAAAACAACCTAAGATTTAACGTGATGACGACGCCTGGTCGTCACCTCGGCGTTTTCCCTGAAGTTGCGGCTCACTGGGACTTTATGACTGACTCTATCCAGAAAGCGGGGACTAGTCCTGAGCCTAGTCGAAGGGACAAGCCGAATGTTTTGAATCTCTTCGGCTACACCGGTCTTGCCACCCTCGCAGCCGCCGCAGCTGGGGCCTCCGTCACCCATGTGGATGCCTCGAAAAAGTCTGTGGCGTGGGCACGCGAAAATCAAGAACTCTCCGGTCTAAGTGACCGTCCGATTCGCTGGATCGTGGAAGATGCTTTGAAATACGTCCAGCGCGAAGCCAAACGCGGAGTCAAATACGATGGCGTGATCCTCGACCCGCCCAAATTCGGGCGCGGACCCAAAGGCGAAGTGTGGGAAGTGTACAAGTCGCTGCCGAATCTTTTGGATGAAATTCGCCAGTGTCTAAGTGCCAATCCCCTCTTTGTGATCGTCACCGTCTACGCTGTGCGCGCCTCCGCCATTCACGTTGCCCAAGCCGTGGAGGAAATGATGCGAAAATATAAAGGCACACTCGATAGCGGCGAACTGGTGACCCGCGAGAAAAGCAAGAACCGCCTGCTCTCGCAGGCAGTCTATGCAAGATGGTCTTCAAAGTAAAACAAAACTCCGAGGTTTATCGCCTCGGAGTTTTTGATTCTATCCTTTTGCCTCGTCTCCTCCGCCCCCCCCACCGCCTTTGGAAACAAGTTTCTTGAGCAGGTCATACCAGAACGACGACCCTTGTGAAACCGCCGCAACCGTCAACCCAAGACCAAGGAATTTCATCACCAAAAACTCCAACCAGCCCAAGGCGCTCGGCGTTGTGGGGCGCTCATTGTAGAACCAGCCGATGTTGATCACTTTCAGGTCACCAAGGTCGGTGATCAGGCTGTCAATATCCTCAGTGGAGCCATCCTGCTGAACAACCAATTCCGCCTTGGCAACCGCCACAGCACGCAAACCGGCATTCTCCCACAGGGTTTTGACCATTTGAATACTATCGGTTCCGAGCAGGAGGGTAAGGAAAATCGAAAGCATAATAACAAAACTACGCGCATTCGATTTGAACGTCGCCGCTGCCTGGTCCATCACGCCGGAGAAGTAAGTCACCGTCCGCTTGCGCAGGTCTTCAACGTTGGTAACGCCCTGTTCCACCCACTGCAGCATGGCTTGCTTCCCCTCCGATTCAGGAAAGGCATTGATCAACTCCTTCAACCTGTCCGCTTCGAATTCTTTCGTCGCGGTCAGCCCGACAAAGTCAAAGTAAGAGTCTACAAGAGTGGATGCGGGAACCTTCTCAAGCATCTTCGGCTCGGTAGACGAGGTGAGGAAACTCATAAAATTCTTGTAGCGGATCGGGCGCAAAGCCTGCAACTGCGGAAGTTTTACAAACTCATCCACATGCTTGTCACCAACGATCTTCTTTAGATGCTTTTGAAGTGACTTTCCGCGTGTTTCAAGCGCCTCATTGATCCACTGCGTGATCAGTGAAACGATCGAGCCCAGAGCATAATAGATAAAGATCAAACTGATACCCACTTCCAGCGCTTGTGAAAACGACATTGTATTCTCCTTTGATATGCACTAATGTTCAGCTTTTTCCAAACGGGCAAGCCATTCCAACGGCTGACCCCAACGGATACGTTCTTTGACAACAGCGTACTTTCCTCTGGGCTTTTCCCATCTTGGTCCAGGCGGACCCGACTCCTCGCCCAATATGCTCTTTACACCCCATAATCCTTTATATTGTACCCATCCATGCTCGGAATTCAAGAGGATGCACTGCCACTCTCGCTGCGGCGGGTGTGATACCCTGCGGTCTGACATGATGCGCTTCAAATAACTTGATGACTTCAGCATCGGTTCACGGGAGTTTCCTCCCTGATATCCAACCCTGAAACCATCACCGGTGGCGATCTCCATCGGCAGGCTGACAATGTAATGGTCCATTTCATCACGCAGTTCATCGAGGGCGTGCTCTTCAAAGATATGTTTGCTTTTCGAGCGAAGTTCCTCCAACGCAATATGGCGCGCCTTTTGGTTTGGGTTAAATAAAAGGAACAGGTAGTGCACCCAGCCGTCAACCCAGAAGAGGAAGCGTTGCACACTCCCCGCTTTGTACATGGCAGGCGAACGGATCACATCCGGCTTGCTGTAATTAGCATGCGACCCCAGCGCGACATAAATGACCGGGTGCATGGTGTCATTTCCGTTCTTATCCTGAGCCTTGATCATATTCTCCCAGGGTTCGATGTCGCCCGCACCATGCTGCGAAAGTAATACCGAGTGAGGCGTGTCGTTCTTTAGCGCCACTGTCACCATCTCCCAATCGCCTTCATGATGGTTGAATCCGTTCGCAGCAAGCCTCCAGTCGTTGAAAGCATAAAAGAAATGGTATTGCAGGAAGACCCAGGCATTTCCCTCCCCATCAGTTTCACGAACAACCCGCCCATAATATACCGGCTGAAAATGTTTATGCAATATATCTGCGTACAGCTTGCCCGCTTCCACAGCGATCCGCTCTGTCGCTTGCGAAAGCATATCCATCACCAAGCCGGGACCTTCCGGCAGGATCCTTTCGATGATGAATTTCAATGTACGCACCAGGAGATAAAAAAGTAAAAGCAGATAAACCGGAAGTAGAACAAAATATTCGACCGCAATGCTAACCCCCGGCATCGGCTTAAAGAACAACCACACAGGCGCAATACCAAGCACAAGGAAGAACAAGACCGCCAGCACAGCAGGGATGATACGCAAGCGAATGGGTGACACCAGCATAAAAAGCACAAGCAATACGGTCAGCGACGCCGTCAATGCAAGCTCGACCCCTGCAAACCCAAATGTAAACCACCCTGCCACAAGCCCCGCCAACGAAAGCCCCCCCCACCATAGCCAGGTATCAAAGTCATAAAAGGGATTGTTCACGAACCGCAAAAAATACTCGTGGCTTTTCAATCTGCCGATCTTGCCTGCCAAAGGTTCGTTGAAATGAGAAAACAACTCCTTTGCCCCCGCAGGTCCGCTGGGAAACAGGGTGCATTTTTCCAGATACGGCTCGACCGCCATTGGGAAGAAACGTTCGCTTTTTGCAAACCTCAAAACAGGTTCATATCGCTCGAGCAATTCAGTATCGTCCATCTATCCTCTATGGTATAACATGCGCATGGACCAGCAAACTCTTACCGAACAATTCTTTTCCCATTTTAACTCCAAACCAGCGGTTGTTTGCCGTGCACCCGGTCGGGTGAATTTGATCGGCGAACATACCGATTACAACGATGGCTTTGTACTTCCGATGGCAATCGACCGGGAAGTGCGCCTCGCACTCCGCCCACGGCAGGATGGAAAAGTCCGCATCTATTCTCTGGACCTGGGGGTTGAGTCAGCCTTCGAGTTGCATTCCCTCACCCCAGGCAGTGACTGGATCGAGTACCCCAAGGGTGTTGCCCATCAATTAATAAAAGAGGGCTTTAAGTTGCAAGGGTTTGATGCTGTAATGACCGGCAACGTCCCGCGCGGGGCAGGATTATCGTCCTCTGCAGCGGTGGAGCTGGCAATTGCCCGTGCCTTTGCCGCCGTTTCAGGATTTGAATGGGACGCTGTCCGCATGGCAAAAACAGCACAAAAAGCGGAAAACGACTGGGTAGGCGTCAAATGCGGGATTATGGACCAGATGGCAAGTGCCGCTTGTAAAGAAGGTTTTGCCCTATTTCTCGACTGCCGTTCACTAGACATTAAGCACGCCCCCCTCCCCCAAGGGGTTTCTGTGGTGATCATGGATACATCCACCCGGCGCGGGTTGGTCGATTCAGCATATAACGAAAGGCGCAGTCAATGCGAGGAGGCGGCACTCTGGTTCGGTGTGCAGGCTCTGCGGGATGTGTCTGTGGACGAGTTCCACCGCAAGCAGGCAGGGATGAGCGACGTAGTGATGAGGCGGGCGCGGCACATTGTTTCTGAAAATGCACGGGTATTGGAAGCTGTCGATGTGATGCAAAAGGGGAATGTCAAAAGACTGGGCGAGTTGTTCAATGCCAGCCACGATAGTCTACGTGATGATTTTGAGGTGACGAACGACGCGCTTAACTTGATTGTTGATTGCGCAAGGGAACAGTCTGGCTGTTATGGCGCACGAATGACCGGAGCGGGTTTCGGGGGGTGTGCAGTTGCACTGGTGGAGGAAGAAAAGGCTGAGGCGTTCACCGAGAGTGTGATGGCAGCATACGGGCAAAGGTCAGGTTTGGAGGCGGCGATCTACGTCTGCAAACCGAGTGAAGGAGCAAGTATTCTATAAAAAATCGGGACACAATAATGTGTCC
>JBAIYF010000520.1:0-1599 GCA_037916115.1 Anaerolineales bacterium | reverse complement strand
TTCATATTGTTGCGGGTCGTTCGCATACATCCCCAAATGCGGAATGCCTTCCTCTAGCCAGAGTTCCCTGGGCTCCAGTGCCGCGTCATATAAGCGATTTGGGAACGACATTGTGGAACCAACCTCCCCACTGTCAATGATGAACACCGCACGCGGACTGATGCTGTGGATCACGGCTTCAGGGTTTACCCTGTCAAATTCTGCGCTGCTGTAATACTCCCAGAACCGCATGAATGACTGGAAAAAAGGAGGTTGCACGTTATGGCGCATTACAGATTCAAGCGATGGATAAGCACTGTCTGCGACCAGAGCTTGAATCTCAGGATGTTCAGCGGTGGATAGGATGAGCGTTGCCGCACCCATTGAGCCGCCCCATGCGCCGATGTGCTCCACGCCTTCCTGTGCAAGCGCAAAATCGAGCGCCGCCTCCACATCTCTCTGTTCGTAATCACCCAGCGTGGAAAACTCCCCTTCACTGCCCCCGTGTGCGCGGAAATCCCAACTCAACACACCATAACCATTCCGGGCGAACATGGCATGCAAGTCTTCAGATCGGTTGCTGCTATACCCATGTGCAATAAGAATGACAGAACTGTTCTGTGGCGGTGTATACCAGGCAGCAAGACGCAGCCCGTCTTTTGTGGTGAGTGTGATCTCTTCGAACGATATCTCCTCCGCTCGCAGCAGACTTCCCGTTGGTGGTGCCTGCCGTAACGGCTGCAACATGGATTTTGCCAATTGGTTTGTAAAAAGAAGCGTAAATGCAAGGACTCCCAATAAAGCAAACCCCATGGTAACGCCGAAAATATTAAGCCAGTAGCGGGGCATATTCATTTATTCACCCCAATACAAAATTATCAATGAGGCGGGTCTTTCCCAAATATACAGCCATGGAAAGCAGGGTCTTGCCTTTCACCACGTCCAATTCTTCCAGCGAGTCATAATCGGCACAGGAAACATATTGCATCTGTGCCAACGGCTCGCTGGAAAGTACCTCTTTCATTTTTTGTCTTAACTTTTCCCCATCTCGTTCCCCGCTTTCGTACAGTTCTTTTGCCGAACCCAACGCCCGGAATAGGATCGTCGCCGCCTTGCGCTCGTCAGCGTTCAAATACTTGTTCCGGCTGGACATTGCCAGCCCGTCCGCTTCGCGCGTGGTTGGGCAGATGATAACCTCGAGCGGGAAGTTCAAATCCAACGCCATGCGCCGAATGACAGCCGCCTGTTGGGCGTCCTTTTGACCGAAATACGCCTTATGCGGTTGGGTGGCATTGAACAATTTTGTGACAACTGTTGCCACCCCGCGGAAATGACCGGGACGCATGGCGCCCTCCAAGCCTTTTGTCAGCGCCTCAACCTCCACCCAGGTCTGGTAGCCAGGCGGATACATGATCTCCGCTGTGGGCGTCCACACCACGTCCACGCCAAGCGGGCGGAGCAGGCTTAGGTCGCGTTCCATGTCTCGCGGATACTTGGAGAGGTCTTCGTTCGCGCCAAACTGCGTAGGGTTGACGAAGATGGTCACAATGACATGGTCACATTCCTCTTTGGCGCGGCGCACAAGCGATAAATGCCCCTCGTGGAGATAACCCATCGTGG
>JBAIYF010000519.1:0-2708 GCA_037916115.1 Anaerolineales bacterium | reverse complement strand
GCCTACACCACCTTTCCACAGGAAGGCGTGGTCAACATCGGGCGCGAAGACCTCGGCTTCTACGGTCCCTTTTTCGTGATGTTCACCGACTGGGCATCCAAATCATTAAGCACCATCCTGCCTTTCTCCCTGCCCGATCTTCGCCACCTCATTTACTATCTCACCTACTTCGCGGGCGTGCTCGCCTTTCACTCCATCGCCAAACGTTGGCTGACACAGATCCCCGCCCTCGGCGCAACCCTGCTCTTCGCCCTGCAACCCGTCCTCTGGGGTCATGCCTTCATGAACCCCAAAGACACCCCGTTCCTCGCCCTCTTTCTTCTTTCCATTTCTTTGGGGATGCAAGCCTTTGACTCGCTCAAGCCTGACTCCACCATCGACCTTTCCCCCCGCTCCAAGCGGACTCTCACGCTTCTGACCGCACTCTGGCTTGTTTCCATCTTCGGACTTTTCATTTTCACCCAAGCCATTCACACCTACATCGAAACCCTCGTCATCTCCGCACAATCTGGCAACACCAATCTTTTCTCGCTCATCGCCAAAGACATCAATGCCGTCCCTGCTGAAATCTACACCCAACGCTACTTCACCCTCTTCTTACAACTTCGCACCTATTACTCGTTACTCATTACTCTCATCCTTCTTATTGCCTACTACAAACTAAACCCCAATCTACCAACCTACCTATTTACTATTCTCCCCGCCGCCCTCATTCTGGGACTCTCCACCTCCACCCGCATCCTTGGACCGTTCGCAGGCGTTATCATCACGTATTACGCATTACGCACTAAGGGCAAGCAAGCCATTCCCGCCATTGCCATGTACGCCGTCGTCGCCCTCATGGCCACCTACCTCTCCTGGCCCTACCTGTGGATGAATCCGATTCCAAGATTTTTCCAAAGCCTGCAAGAGATGTCCCTCTACCCGTGGCTGGGCGGAGTGATCTTCAACGGGTCGCAATACCAATCTACCGATCTACCAATCTCCTATCTCCCAACCCTGCTCGCCATTCAGTTGACCGAACCGGTCTGGTTGTTGTCTCTGGCTGGATGGATAGTGGCAGTTCAAAACAAAGAAAAGAAGCGCACGCTCGTCGAAGTCGCCCTGCTATGGTTTGTCATCCCGCTGCTGGCATTCATCTTCATGCGAGTTGCCTTGTACGACAACTTCCGCCAAATTCTGTTCATCCTGCCGCCGATCTTTTTGATGGCGGGTGTTGCCTTTGAAGCCATAAAGAATGTAAAATGGCAAGCCGTGTTGATCGTGTTGAGTTTGCTGCCAGGTATGATTGGCATCCTCACACTGCATCCATACGAGTACATTTATTACAACCAATTCGTCGGCGGCGTGGATGGTGCGCGTGACCGCTTCGAAATGGACTACTGGGCGATCTCGTATCGCGAAGCCGCGGAGGTTGTGAATGAGATCGCGCCGCCCAACGCGGATATATGGGTTGAAGGTCCGGCGCAGTTGTTTTCGCTGTTCGCACGTGAGGACTTGAAGATCTATTCATCTGGCGAAACGGACCGCGCCGAGAGTTACGAATACGTGGTGACCTTCAGCCGCTACAATTTTGACGAGACCGTGTACCCCGAGGCTGAGATCGTGCATGTGATCGAGCGCGACGGTGCCGTGTTGACTGTTATCAAAAAACCTTGAAAGAGAAACAATGAACCTACTTGAAACCCTTAACCAAAAAATTCTGGTCGCCGATGGCGCGATGGGAACCATGCTGCACGCACGCGGCGTTGGCTTCGACAAATGCTTTGACGAGTTAAACCTCACCAACCCCGCCGCTGTAGCGGACGTACACCGCGCCTACATCGAAGCCGGTGCCGATCTCATTATCACCAATACCTTCGGCGCGAACCGTTACAAGCTCAGCAAGCACGGCTTGCAGGATGATGTTGCCGAGATCAACCGCGCCGGTGTGGAACTCGCCAAACGTGTCGTCGCCGCTTCGTTCAAAGATGTTTTGATCGCGGGCGATGTCGGTCCGCTTGGGGTGAGAATCGCCCCGTATGGACGCGTCAAGCTCGAGGAGGCGCGTGAAGCGTTCGCGGAGCAGATCAAGGCGTTGGCGGAAGCCGGTGCGGATGTGATCTTGATCGAAACCATGAGCGACCTGTACGAAATTCAAGAAGCGATCACTGCCGCAAAAGAAAATTCATCCCTGCCCATCATCGCATCTGTGACCTTCACCCGCGACGACCGCACACTTTTGGGCGATGACCCTGCGAAAGTCGCGCATCGACTCGCTGCCGCTGGCGCGGATGTGATCGGCGTCAACTGCTCTGGCGGACCTTCACAACTTTTGCGCATTCTCAAGCAGATGCGCCAAGCCGAACCGAATGGCAAATTCTGGGTCAAGCCCAATGCAGGCTGGCCCGAACAGGTCAGCGGACGCATCATGTACCCCGCCGATGCCGATTACTTCGGCGAGTATGCGGTTCAATTCCGTCAGGCGGGCGCGAACATTGTCGGCGGCTGCTGCGGAACGACTCCTCAGCACATTGCCGTGATGAAGAAGGCGCTCGAAACCACACCGGCTGCGCCGATTGCAGAGATCTCGATCGTGGATGAAGACGAGGTCACTGCCGAGCCCGCCGAGCAACCCACCCAACTGGCACAGCGCCTTGCCAACAAGCAGTTCACCGTCTGTGTCGAAATGGACCCGCCGCGCGGGCTCTCGACACACAAACTCCTAG
>JBAIYF010000518.1:0-6780 GCA_037916115.1 Anaerolineales bacterium | reverse complement strand
ATATGATCTTCAACTTGGATCTGGGTCATGGTCAATTGACCCTCAATTGGAAAATCCCAGCGGTGGTAGTCCCCCGCCAGAACCCTAAGAAGGAATATAATTTGAAAATCAAGAAAGAGGGCGGTGTGCGAAAATTGCGTAAAAGGAGAGGGATGCTTATTATATTTATAACACCGTGTACTTTGCCGTTGCTCTAAATACATTCGATGTAGGCAAAGTTTTTTTTTATCCATCTTCAACCAGTGGATTCGGTGCCAATTTCAGTGTGACGAATAGAATCGTTAATGACTTGCCAATCACCAGCCATTCAATAGTGGGCATATTTCTCTATACAGCAATCAGAACTTTATGACGGTCACTCCAAAATCCACCCCCATAACAACTTTTGCACAGACTAAAACTATTACTCCCACACTCACTTATACAGTTATCTTGAATTATCCTTAGGATTAAGAATAAAGGAAATGGGAAATGAATAGAAAAGTTATACGAACATTCATATTTGTAGCAGTGCTTGGTATCGTTCTTTTTGCTCTTGAGCGGCAAAAGAGTTCAGCGCCTGATCCAGTAGTTATTCAATCGCCCACAGTATTAAGAAAAATGACAATGGATGAAAAAATCGAGGAATCTGATCTAATAGTTTTGGGTCAGGTAAAAGAAACGCTCCCCAGCAGGTGGAACACCTTGGAAGATATAAATATTCAAAAGATTGGTAGCCAGGAGATTGTAAACAAGGGATTGGGTATTTTCACCGACAGCGTGCTTGAAAAAGGGCTCGTCCTCAAACAAACCATCAATATAGACAGTACCTTGCGGGTTCGTTCTTTTCAGGGAAAAATTGAGCATATAGAATTTGTTGGCTTTAGTGAACCGACATTCATAATTGGCAAAACATACTTAATGTTCTTGAAAAAAGACTTTGGAGCAACCAAAGAAATAGATCCGGGAGGTTTTATACCAGTTAATGCGGCAGATGGTGTTTATGTGATTGAGGGGAATCTGGCCGTTTCCAGCGACGATGAATGGAAAACAGACGACTTGATCGAATACATTCGATCTTCACCATTGTCTTTGCCTTCCACGGAAATTCCTCAATCTCAGGAAAACACAGAGATTTTCCGGCTGGTCGAGAGCGCTTTTGATATTGAATCTAAAGCAGCTTACGACTTTAACACGGAAAGATTTGCTGATGTTTTTGCAAACTCTCCATTGGTGATGCTGCTCGGAAATAAAAACGAATTTATTGGAAACTTTAATCCAGCAGCTAATTCTGTTCGATATGGATACTTGGATTATAAAATTGCATATTACAAATGGTGGCAGGAAAGCTCCTCGTTTTTTGAAGCATTGGATATAAAAGCTTTGTCTGAAAATAGGAAAGTGTCTCAAGAAGAGATAAAAGAGTTGATCGACTCTGAATGGTCGCAAGAATGGGGGCTGGCGCCCGCACGAGCTGCTTCACCCGAGAGGAGGACTGTGTTAAGGTTTGTGGCTCTTGATAAAAAAGATGAGATTGTTACTGTGTATTTACATGATGGTCTTAAACTGCATATCTTATACTTGACGCAAATCGATGGACGTTGGTTCATTGTGGGTGATAAAGAAAATGCACTCATTGAAAATTAAAGCCTTTATGTCTCAAAAAAGGAATGAAATATGCTAAAAAAGGCTGCCGTCAAACATATGCTGTGGATATTGGGCGCGCTTGTATTGACTTTGTTTTCAAGTGGTTGTACTGGTCAGGAACCGCTAATTATTACTGAAAGCGGCGCCTATAGAAAATTATCCATCGATGACAAAATCAACGAAGCAGAAATAATTGTTATTGGAGAAGTGAAAACAGTACTGCCAAGCCGTTGGGACTCTCCAGACGGCAAGGGACCAAATGTAATTACCCCGCAATCAATTTTTGAAGCTGATCTAAGTATCTTTACAGACTCCTTGATTTCAGTAGAACAGGTACTTAAGGGAGATGTCAAAGATCAGGCTGTGATAAGAGTCAGGTCTTATAGCGGAGAAGTTGATAATGTGAAGTGGGAAGACGACTCGCAGCCCGCATTTGAAAACGGGCAAACGTTTTTACTTTTCTTGAAAGAAAATACGGGCCCAACGAAGAATGTAGACCCCGGCGCTTACATGTCTATTAATGGCATTTCAGCAATTTACACAATATCAGGTGATACAGCCGCTTCCATTGATGATACGTGGGTGGTATCCGAGTTGATTGCTTACATTGAAAATTCAATGTCCAATTAAGCCTTAATAATCCCCTTACGGATCGCATACCGCACCAATTCCGAGCGGGAGTGCAGGTTCAACTTCCGCATGATGTTCTCGCGGTGGCGTTCGACTGTCTTCGGGCTGATGACCAGCGCCTCGGCGATCTCCTGATTGCTTGCCCCTTCCGCCAGCATGGTAAAGACCTCATTCTCGCGGTCGGTTAGACCGCCGGGGTTTGCATTATCTTCCACAAGGCGGTCGATGTTCAGAAAATCCCGCACCAATAATTTTGCCAGTGAAGGGTAAAGATACACCTCCCCATTCGCCGCCGCACGGATGGCGGTGATGAGTTCCTCAGGGGCGGCGCGTTTGGGCACATAGCCCGAAGCGCCCGCATTGAGCATTTGGAAGAAATATTCCTCATCCTCGTGGATGGTCAGTGCCACAATGTTCACATCCTGAAAGCGCGCCTTGATCTCGCGTGTGGCTTCGATGCCGGTCTTATCGGGCAGACCAATATCCATCAGGATCACATTCGGTTTTACACGCTCCGTTTCGGTGAGCGCCTCGCCTGCCGAGCCTGCCTCGCCTACGATCTCCAGATCATCCTGCCCGCTCAGCAACATCCGCAAACCGGTGCGGACCACTGCGTGGTCATCCACCAGCAATAAACGTATCGTCATACATCCTCCTGAGGATTGAACGTGAATGGGACGACGGCTTCCACCTCTGTGCCGTAGCCGGGGCGCGACGAGATGGTCACCCCGCCGCCGAGCAGCGCGGCGCGCTCCTCCATGCCTGCCAGCCCAAGCGATACCCGCCCAATGCGTCCCTCCACTTCTTTTACATCGAACCCAACCCCATTGTCGAATACGTGGATGCGGGTCTTGTCGGCTTGATAGTGGATCCTGACGTTGGCAACGGTTGCCTGCGAGTGTTTGATGACGTTGTTTAGCGCCTCCTGTACGATGCGGAAGATGGTGATCTTCACTGCATCATCAAGTACGGGTTCGTCTCCGTCAAAATCGACCCGCACACTGATGCCGGTCAACTCGTGGATGCGCGAAGCGTACCACCTCAAGGTGGCGGAAAGTCCCAGGTCGTCGAGATGAGCAGGCCGGAGGTCCGAGATGATGCGCTGCAATTCGTGGATCGAGTCGGATGTCATTGCCTGCAGTTGTTTCAATATGGCAGCGCGTTTCTTCATATCCGGTTCATTGGATATGCCGCTCAACCCCATACCAATGGCGGTGAGGGATTGCCCGGTTTCGTCGTGCAGGTCACGGGCAATGCGCTGACGCTCCGCCTCCTGTGCGCTGACGATGCGGCGGAAAAGCTGTGCGCGCAATTGCTCGCGCTGCTGTGATTCGTGCAGTTGCGCCGCCTGAAGTGCCGCGATCTTGGTTTCGCTTTCCACTTGAAAGGCTCGCAGGAAGCGCGTTACATAAAAGGATGCGAACATGGCTGTAACGGCTCTCAATAATTGAATGGAAAACCCGAATATTTCCAAGAACAATTCCGAGTTCAGAATGTTGGATGGCGGCAATAGGCTTGGGGCTGGAAACAATTGACCGATCAACCCATACCAAATGAACGCCACAGACGCCCAGAGACTGTCGCGCCCGAAGCGTACCAGCCCCGCCCGCCGAAATGCGCGCTGTTGAACGACCAGCCCTGCCGCAGCGAGCAGCCCCGCCGGTATGGCGATTGAGTAGCGTGTCCACACATCGGCAACGGCGTAGAGGTCTCCAATCGCGTATCTGCTTTTGTATATCAATAAGCCGTATACCCAGACCGCCTCCAACCCCAGTGGAATGATCAGGCTGACCCTCCAAGTGGATTCACTGCCCAGAACAAGATACGCTCCGAACGCTGCAAGGGATAGGAACGAAAATGCCAGGATGGAAAGCGCAAGAAGCGGATAGATCCCCTCCATAAATGCGTTGAAATGTCCCATCAACCTGAACATTTCCAGCCATTCGTGCGCCGAGTGGACGAGCCCAAACCCTGCCAATGGGCGCAGCGCCATGCGCAGGCGCGGGTCAGTGGAACGCCCGCCCTCCATGGCGACCAGCAGCCCCATGCTGAAGAATGCCAGCCCGTAAAAAAAGTAGATGACGATCAGCGGGGTGTTCATGCCTAAATAATAAGACCCCAAAGGTTTGTTGAACCTTCAGGGTCTCTCATCCTCTTAGTCTTCCTCTTGCCTTAATCTTGAACCGCATGTTCGGCAGAACCTGTCGGTGGATTTGGCTCTTGCACCGCATTGCGGACAATACGCGCCTTCTGTACTGCTGATTTCGGAAACCGTCCGCGAGCGTTTGCGGTGTTTGCCGCCAGCCGCCGAATGCCTGCCCCACTGGAAGTAATACGCCATCCCGCCAAGGATCATGATAATGCCCAACCCGCCGATGATGTACGGCAGGCTGTTCGTCAGTGAAACGCGCCCGGGTGTATCTTCATTGACCGGTTCAGCGATCTGCACCGTCTGCGCCTGCGAGACGAGCGTGCTGGTGGACTTGGTGTAATTCAGGGTTAACACATATTGTTCGCCCGCCTTGAGGGGAACAGATGTGCCTTCATAATAGGTCAGCCCGTTGGAAACCTGCTGCGAGGCAAAGGTCGGGTCGATGGATACAGCAGTCACATCCAGCGGTTCGAGGAAAAGATATTGAAAGTTCTGCACCGCGTAATTGTTATCCCACAAATAGGAGAAGATGCGGTTCTCGCCGTCAAAGGAGAGCGGCTGGTAGTACTCAAACCGATGCGGCACGGCGGATGCGACTGACATGGTGAAGACTTTATATTCACCTTCAACGGTTGGTTGTTCATACGGCACGTTCACAAATTGACCATTACCCGCATCTGATGCAACGGCGATCAGGTCGGCTTCAGCGGGAATGCGAAAGGTCAATGTAGCGGGCAGGCTTGTGCCCTCGGCAACGGCAAAATCCACGATCACCAGCATGCTGGGGTCGTCGTATTCGGGCCACAACTGCACGGTCACGGAAGAAAGGTCCACGCTGCCCTGGGCAGATGCGGAGAGGGGGAGTGCCAAAAGCATCCCCAGCGTTAGAAATAAGATTAGCTTGCGCATGAGCGCCTCCGAGCGATAAAGTTTTCCTTATATTACCATGTGCCAATTTTACGGGACAGAAACGAAGTAACCAGCCGTTATGGATGAATGTCACCCCTTTTTTTGAGAGCATACCGTCCTGAGAGCAGGGTTGAGCGCAAGTTGCGAAGTCTGCCGCTCAGGACGGTGGATTTACATCGACCGAACCAACTGCCAGCACGAACGGTTGTACGGCGTTTGAATGCCGTGCTCCTCGCCATGCTGCGTCACTGCGCCGTTGATGGCGTCGATCTCGGTCGGCGCGCCGCGGCGCACATCCTGGAACATTGAGGAGATGTTCTTTGCGGTCTTGCGCGCCACATCTTCAACAGCTTCGATCGGGTTCGCAAAAGGCAGGCGGATGTTCTCCGCCGCCGCAACATCCGCCGCCTCCAAAGCCAGCGCCCTCATCGCCTTGCGCGCCCACGGGTGCGCTAACAACTCGCCATTCGGCACACGCAGCATCGCCGTCAGCGGGTTGATGGCGGCATTGATGACAAGTTTGCCCCAAATGAGCGACCGCGCATCTTGAACGATCTGCAAATTGAAATTGGATGAACGCAATGCCGCCTCAAGCGGACCGAGAGCCTGATTCTGCTCCAGTGAAATGATGCCCTCGCCGCCAACTTTTACAAGACCCGGTCCGAGCAGGGTGGCTCCGGTGGTGGTAATGCCCAGGGCAACGCGCCCAGCCCCAAGGTCCCGTGCGAGCGTTTCACGGTTACCCAACCCGTTTTGCAGTGTAAGCACAATTCCATCCGGTGCAAGAATCCCCTTAAGTTTTTCCGCTACACGTTTTGTCTGCCACGATTTGACGAGAATGATCGCATGCTTGACGTTGGAGAGGTCGGAGGGTGTGTCGGTTGCATGCACTTGGAACGAGCGTTCTTTTCCATTGACATCTGTTATGCGCGCGCCGTATTGATTCAGGGATTGCAAGCCGTCTTTCCATGTGCCGAGCATCGACACATGATGACCAGCTTCGCTCAGCCGCGCCGCGAAGAGTGTGGAAAGCGCGCCCGTGCCCACCAATAAAATGTTCTCTTTCATTTCACTTCCTTTTGAAAGGCGTCCCATTCTTCGTCGGTCATCTCAACCGTGTGCTCCGCGGCGGGGAATTGCCGGGTGTTCACATCGTTGAGATATTCTGTAAATGCCTTGTTCATCGTCTCGTGCAGGTTGGCATACTTGCGCACGAACTTCGGCGTGAAACGCTCGAACAGACCGAGCAGGTCGTGCGTGACGAGCACTTGCCCATCGCAGCCTGCGCCCGCGCCAATGCCAATGGTTGGAATGGAGATATGTTTGGAGATGTATTCCGCCAGCCGCGCCGGAACTGCTTCGAGCACGAGGCTGAATGCGCCCGCTTCTTCGAGTATTTGCGCATCTTCGAGCAGACGTTTTGCCGCCGAAGCGGTTTTGCCCTGCGCACGGAACCCGCCCAG
>JBAIYF010000517.1:0-2799 GCA_037916115.1 Anaerolineales bacterium | reverse complement strand
TACGCTTCATGGACAACGTACCGCTCGGGCACCTGCCACGTCCATGCTTTTTCGAGCGGGGTGTACGTCTCGATGGTGTAGTTGGAAGAATCGGGCATGTATGAACCGATGATCTCCAACGTCTTGTCGTGGTCGTCAGAGACGAGGGTTCGATGGAGAGGAAAGAATTCCGCGAGGATGGATTTGAGGGAGGTATAGGGTTTCATGCGAATTTTGATTTCAGATTTACGGTTTTCGATTGCCGTTAATTGTTAGAACTTTCGATATTTCGGTTCTTCGATGACGTGCAGTTTTTCAGGGTGCTCACGCACGATCACCGACATATTGTCGTAAAAATCATTCGCGGTCGCAAAGTGGATCTTCGCCGCGCCCACCTGCACTTCTTTGATCACGCCCGCTTCTAGCAGTTCGTTCATGCCGGGGTTAATATAGGTCTTCACTGTATCGTCCTTACGTACAAACATCGAATACATCTTGATCTGCGGCTTGCGGTCATAACCGACATAAATGCCCGAGAACTCCTTGATGCGGCGGTAATCGCAGCCGACGTTCTACTCAATGTAATGATGCATCGAGAAGGTACTGTTGAAATCCAAACCAATGCTCACAATCGTCCCATTTATTTTGTGGAACAATGCAAATGCCGAATTGGGTCCGTAGGCTTCCACGTCTTCGGTCTTCGAAAATTCCTCAGCCCGTGCGCCCAACGCAGAGAAACTATAAATGGGGTGCGGAGTCCGCATTGCATTTGGGCGCAGGCGTGCCTGCTCGGTGATCGCACCCATTCGTGACGGCGTTTCTTTCACGTCGAAGTAATGGTTCTCCGTCCACGATTGGAAGTTGAACGCCGGGAACAAGACCGTCCCCTCCTTGCCCACCAACTCACACATCACATCGATGACCGTATCCGCGCCGCCTTCCACCCCGCCCAGCGACTTATACGACGTATGCACAATGATCGTCTCGCCTTTTTTCAAGTTGAGTTGACCGAAACCATCCAGCAATTCTTTTTTAGTTAACATGTTTTTCTCCAAGACTTCGATAGACTTCCATCAACGCTGCGGCATTCTTTTTCCAGTCCGCACGCTTCTCCGCCTCGCTCCGGCTTGCTCTGCCGATCTCGGGCAGTTTCTCACGCTGATTCATCGCCGCGAGGATCTTCTCCGCCAGGTGATCCGCGTCCCCATCGCGGAACAACCAGCCATTCTTATCTTCGAACACCCATTCCTTATTCGCTGGAATATCCGAAACCAGACACGGCATGCCGCACGCCAGCGCTTCCATCAAAGAGACGGATGAACCGTCCACATGCGAGGGCGAAATGTACAGATCCGCCATATGATACCAGCGCGGAAGTTCGGTCTGCGAGATCTGCCCACCGAAAGTGACGCGGTCGATCACACCGCCGCTCTGAAATATCTGACGGAGTCTTGCACCTTGCGAGCCGCCGCCCAGCAGGATCAAGTCCACATTCTCTTTTTGTTGAGCGACTCTTACAAAAGCACGAGCCAGCACATCCACGCCGTAACGTTCCTCCCAGGAACGGTTGCAGAATAAAGTGAAGGTATCTTGCGGGCGCTGTTCCTGCGATGGGGTGAAATGATCCAGGTCCACACCCCAAGGGAAGACGATGGTCTTTTCGGGGTTCATGCCGTAAGCGACGGCTTTGTCTCGGGTGACGTTGGCATCGCTGGTGAAGAAGGTCGAGCGCTTGAGTGTGTACTTTGTGGCTAACTCCCACATCCACCCTTTGTGGACATCATCCATCAAGTCAAAGCCCCAAGACATGGTGAGGATGGGTTTCGCGCCAGCGAGGACGGCGATAAAAGCACAGGTTTGGATCGGACCCGCATGGACAAGATCAGGCTTGAGGTCCCGTAAGAGGCGCTTGAAATCCATCACCAAAGCCGGGAGTTTGCTCCAAGTAAACGGCTCGCGTCCACCTTTCCAAATGACTTGATTCACGTTTTCAGGAACCGAACGGCTTTCAACCTGCCGCCGATTGCCTTCGAGTTGCACAAAGTGAACCTCATGCCCACTGTCAGAGATGGCTTTGAGAAAACGATAATCGTGTGTGGAGTAGCCGAGGGAGAAGTAAATGAGTTTCATATGCAAATGTAGGGGCGAGGTAATCTCGCCCCTACGTATTTAAGAACCCAGCTCAACCCAGCGCAGTTCCTTGCCTTTGGGCATATCGACCAATGCTTTTGTGCCGATGACGTTCTCGATCTCATGCGGCTTGACTGCGCCCGGCGTGGCGGGACGCAGCACATCGATCATGTCGCGGGTGAAGGTTTCACCGGCTTTGATATCGCGTGCGGCACGCAGACAGCGGCGCTGCACGACCTTGGTCTCCTGCTCGTTGCCTGCAATGAATTTATCGGAACTGCCAAACGAGCGCTCAAGCAGACGGGTCTCTTCGACCATCTTCGCCCAGTTGGCAGGGTTCATCGCAAACTTGTGGTCGGGACCTTCGCGGTCATTGCTGTCGGTGAAGTGACGTTCGATCATGCGCGCGCCAAGAGTGACCGCACCAAGAACAGGCGCAACAGAATGCGTATGGTCAGACAAGCCCAACACCACATCAGGATACATGGCGGCAAAGGTTTTGAGCGTGTTGAGATGAAGGTGGTCATAGTTGTCGGGGCTGGCAGTGTAGTTGGTATTGCACTGCATCAGCACAAGCTGCTTGTTGATCTTCAAAATGGCATGAACCGCCTTTTGCACCTCGCCGATGGTGGACGCACCCGTGGCGACAAAGAACGGCTTGCCTTTGCTCGCCATGCGTTCCAATGCTTC
>JBAIYF010000516.1:0-10417 GCA_037916115.1 Anaerolineales bacterium | reverse complement strand
TGGAAGTTGCTCAAATCGGCCGGACTCTGGCACGTGCCTTGGGCGGGAATGAAGACCTCGTCGAAAGCATTTGTCTCGCGCACGATCTGGGTCACTCGCCTTTCGGTCACTCCGGCGAAGTGGTCCTTGCGCGATTGATGAAGGATTACGGCGGTTTCGACCACAACAAGCAATCCCTGCGCATCGTCACGGAGCTCGAACAGCGCTACCCCGAATTCCCCGGGCTGAATCTCACCTGGGAAGTGCGCGAAGGAATGGTCAAGCACGAATCCGAATACGATATCTCCGATGCCCGCGACTTCAACCCCGACCTGCGCGGTAACCTCGAAACCCAGATCGCCAACGTAGCCGACGAACTCGCCTACACCACCCACGACCTTGACGATGGTCTACGCTCAGGCATGATCAATCCACAGATCCTTGAAGGTGTTGCGCTTTGGGAGATCCTGTGCGAAACCTACAACTGGCACGGTCACATCCTCGGTGACATGGAACGCCACCGCATGATCCGTCATCTGGTCGGACTGCTCGTTACAGACATGATCCACGGAACCGACGAACGCTTGAAACAAAGCAAGGTCAATTCTGCGACTGACATTCAAAAACTAAAACATAATGTTGTCGGCTACACGGAAGAAATGCAAAGGCGCAACCGCGAATTAAAAGACCTGCTTTACAAAAAACTTTACCGGCACTATCGCGTCGTCCGCATGCAGGTCAAAGCCGAGCGCATCATCTCAGACCTCTTCCACGCCTATCGCACCGAACCAAACACCCTGCCAGACCATGTCCAATTCTTCATCGAAAAGCGCGGACTGGAACGCACCATCTGCGATTACATTGCAGGAATGACCGACCGATACGCCATTGAAGAACATCAAAAAATGTTCAACCCCAACGAGAAACCGTAATTTATGTTCGTTTCCGATGGGGGCATGATAATAAAACACGCCCTCATTGTTTCATAAAATCTCTGACAACACAGGAAAGGAGAAACATGTCTCAACATTACTTAACCCCCGAAGGTGAAGCCAAACTCAAAGCGGAACTCGAAGACCTCAAAGGTCCGCGCCGCGAGGAACTTGCCCAACGTCTACGCTCCGCCATTCAGATGGGAGATCTCTCTGAAAATGCCGACTATCACAAAGCCAAGGAAGACCAGGGCTTTCTCGAAGGGCGCATTCAGGAGATCGAAGCCATCCTGCGAAATTCCGTCATTATCGAAAAGCGAGGCTCCGACACCGTCTCCATCGGCTCATCGGTCACCATTCAGGAAGAAGACTTCGACCCTGAAACTTACGACATCGTAGGTCCCACCGAAGCCGACCCGCGCAAAGGAAGAATCTCGCACGAATCACCGATCGGCATTGCCTTGATGAACAAAAAAGTTGGTGACACCGCAGAAGCGCAAACCCCCGGCGGCAAAATAAAATTCAAGATCCTCAAGATCGAGTAAATAAAAAAACCGCTCCATATGGAGCGGTTTTTGATTTCCATTCTATCCCTGGCGAGGCCAGATCGCCAATTCCAAGGTTACGCGTTCGAAATAACTGCTATCTGGCAGCGGACCTTTACCATACTCAATATCCACAACCGTGGCGAGTAATTGCAGAGTGGCGGTTTCGAGCAGAATCTGAGCCTGCGGCTCCACCTGCACCAACTCACCCTTCGGCTCGAGCCGCGAACGGATCGCCGGGTCGGCAAAGGCGTGACGCGACATCAACACCTTGGTGGCTGTCTTGATATCGTTCTTATCGAACAACCAGACCTCCAACGCTGTCACCTTTTTCGGTTCACCCACACCGATGATCTCGGAGACACCCACACCATATTCGCCGAGGAATTCACCTGCGCCGGTGTCAATGCTGAATGATTCATCATACAGGTCATCACCCAACACATAGGTCGTCATGGTTTGCGTAATAGGCGGCGCCAGACCCAACTCTTCAAAATTTGTCGTCACCGCCGAACGGCTGATCTCGGAAGCCTGCATCACCGCAGTCACTTCACCAGAGCCGCGCTTTCCGAACAGGCGGAACAAATACATTCCCGCCGCAGCCGCCACGCCCAGCACAAGCAGCAAGCCAATGCCAATAAGCGCGGTGCGCATTACAGAATTCGTTGCAGGCACTTCAGCTACAGGCTGCCCGCCGCCAGATGAAAGTACATTCGTTATCACCTGCCCAAACGCCTGAATAACAGCAGGGTCTTGCTTCCCCGGATTGTTTTGGATCGCCGCATAAGCCGTCTGGGCAGCCGGACCAAGCCCCTGCCAGCGTTGAACCGCAAGGTTCGGATCTTGACTCAGGCGAAAGGAGTCAATCGCCATCCTTAAATAATCCTCCTGCAGATCGGCGCGTAAATAATACGGCGTCGCGTCCTTGAACTCAACAGGCGCAATCACCCACCCGATCAACAGACCCAATACCAGCCCACCAATAAACAAACCGACCGATACCATGGGGATCTTCTTCAGAAATGCCACGACAAATTGCATGTTCGACTCCTTCGCTAGGATGCTATGGCTTGATTATACAACGTAACCACGCAGCAAGCATGGCAGAATGGTTGCCCGAATCGGATGTAGGCGCTTCAGACTCAGACGGTGCCTGTTTACACAACCCAAGCCTTTGCCTCGCCGGAATTTACGCGTTCTCCGGCATCACTTCTTCAAGCAGGAAACTTTCCGAACAGTTGGTGCATTGCGCCTCACGCTTGTTGGCGATCACCAAAAGACCGTTGCATTTCGGGCAAGGCTTGGAGATCGGACGCTTCCATGTGGTGAAATCGCAGTTGGGATAATTTGCACAGCCGTAGAACGTGCGCCCCTTGCGGGTACGGCGCTCAACCATGTCGCCGCCATCCTTCGGGCAGGAGACACCAATTTTTTCCAGCCACGGCTCGGTATAACGACAGGTCGGGAAGTTCGCACAGGAAATGAACTTTCCAAAGCGTCCATACCGGATGACCAACTCACCGCCGTCCTCCGGACATTGCCTGCCGATCGGTTCCGGCTCAGACTTGGCAACCGGCATTTCTGCCTGCGCCTTCTTCACATCCTCTGAGAATGGGCCGTAGAATTCGCGAATGGCATCCACCCATTCCATTTGACCATCGGCGATCTTATCGAGGTCTTCTTCCATGTGGGCGGTAAAGCCAAGGTCCACCACTTCAGGGAAGTATTGCGCCATCAGGTCATTGACCTGAATCCCCATATCCGTCGGCACAAGTCGTTTTTCTTCGCGCAAGGCATACCCACGCTGTTGAATGGTCGAAATGGTTGGCGCATACGTGGACGGACGTCCAATGCCATTCTCTTCCAACGCCTGCACCAGTGAGGCTTCCGAGAAACGCGGTGGCGGCTGTGTGAAATGCTGTTCAGGGATCAAGCGTACAAGTTCCTGTGTTTGTCCTTCTGCTACACCAACAGGAATCTTTACATCCTCTTCCTCTTCGACCTTGGTGTCTTCATTCTTGGCTTCTTCGTAGACGACCATAAAACCGGGGAATTTCACCGCAGAGCCTGAAGCCCTCAAAAGATACTCGTGTTCACTGGTCTTGCCTGTCACTTCAACCTGCAGCGTGTCATACACAGCCGCTTCCATTTGAGATGCGACAAACCGCTGCCAGATCAAGCGGTATAACTTGAACATGGCAGGGTCGAGATATTCCTTTACCTTCTCCGGGTCACGCATCACAGACGTGGGACGGATGGCTTCGTGGGCCTCCTGTGCATTGGCAGATTTGGTCTTGTACATCGGCGGTTCTGCAGGCAGGAAATCGCTGCCATATTTTCCAGACACGAATTCACGGGCTTCGTTCTGTGCAATAGCCGAAACATTGGTCGAGTCGGTACGCATATAGGTAATGAGACCAGTCGTGCCGCCTTCGCCGACGTCCTGACCTTCGTACAATCCTTGTGCCAGTGCCATGGTGCGGCGGGCAGTGAATCCCAGTTTGCGTGAAGCCTCCTGTTGCAACGTGGAGGTTGTGAATGGTGCAGAGGGTTTACGCCTGCGCTCTCCGCGTTTGACCTTTGAAATGGAAAACGAGGCGGTTTCAAGGTCATAGAGAAGCGGCTTAACCGTCTCTTCATTGGGAAGTTCCGGCTCCTTGTCATCCACACGCACGAGTTTAGCGATGAAGTTCGACTTCAATTTTTCTGGTTTGAACTCTGCATGGATGGTCCAATATTCGACGGGTTTGAACGCATCGATTTCGCGCTCGCGATCTACGATGAGACGCAACGCTACAGACTGCACACGCCCGGCAGAAAGACGCCCGCGCACCTTTTCCCAAAGAATGGGGCTGATGCTATACCCCACAAGACGGTCCAATACGCGGCGCGCCTGCTGGGCATTGACAAGGTTCATATCAATATTGCGGGGATGCGAGAACGCTTCATTAATGGCGGGTGCGGTGATCTCGTGGAACACAACCCGTTTGGTGCGCTCCGGCTCGATGCCTGCCGCTTCCATCAAATGCCATGAAATGGACTCACCTTCGCGGTCGGGGTCGGTGCGAGATAGATCTCTTCGGCTTTCTTCGCCAGCTGCTTGATCTCCTTGACCACATCCTTTTTTTCATTTGGCACGCGATATTTTGGCTCGAAGTTATTATCCACATTCACAGAAAGCTGTGACTTGAGCAGGTCGCGCACATGTCCCACCGAAGCGCGGACAGTGTACCCCTTGCCGAGGAAACGCCCCACTGTCTTTGCCTTGGCAGGCGACTCGACGATCACGAGTTTTCCTTCACGCACTTCCACCTTTTCCGGCTTCGGCGGCGGAATCAAACCAGCATGGGCATCTGTTTTGCCCATGCGAAAAAGTTTTGTGCCGCAAACAGGACAGATGCCGGTCGTAACCGCAGACCCTTTGGCATTGAACCCCGCCACTGGATCTTGAATCTCCCGTTTGGTTTTGCATTTCATGCAATATGCTTCCATCGATAGTCCTCCAACAATTGCCTTATTTAAAACCCATCTAAACAAGGATTGTCTTCTTGGTATAAAAAAACATCCCGCAAGGTTAACCTCACGGGATGAACATTCTACAACAATTTTTAGTTTTTTTGCAAACGTCATTTTTTTCAGAAACTTACAGGTACTTTTCCTGCCGGTGTTTTTTCAGGTGTTCGACCACATCTTTCACTTTTTGAGACTGATCGGTCTTGCAGATAAGGATCGCATCGCCGGTATCCACCACGACCATATCGTCCACTCCAATGGTTACAACCAAGCGGTCTGAACCGTTGCCGTATACAAGTGTATTATGCGTTTCCAGTGCCAGGTGCTGCGCAGAGTTGGCGGAAATATTGCCACTCATATCGGGCAGCAGGACTTCGAACAGAGATGACCATGAGCCAACATCGCTCCAACCCAACCCACCTGCCGGAAGGACCGCGACCTTTTCTGCCTTTTCCATGATGCCATAATCAACCGTTTCCACTTTCAGTACGGGCCATACCTTACTCAGAGTCTCGTTCTGGCTGGATGTTCCCCATGCGGCACCGATCTCAACCAAGGATGTGTGCAAGCCCGGCATTTGCCGTTGGATCTCGTTCATGATCGTATCAGCCCGCCAAATGAACATACCGCTGTTCCAGGAATGTCCGCCCATTTGCAGCAACTGACGCGCTACTTCTTCGCTTGGCTTTTCTTTGAAACTCTGTACCGTATAGGAAGGATATTTATAATCACCAACCAAAGGCGTTCCTTGTTGGATGTAGCCATAGGCAGTGGACGGCATCGTTGGGGTAATGCCCAACGTGACAAGGTACTTATCGTCTGCCACCTCAAACGCAGCTTTTAGCAGGTAATGGAACAGGTCTACATTTCGGATGAAATGGTCAGAAGGCAGGATCGCCATTACAGCCTGCGGGTCGCGTTTTTGAAGCACCATCGCAGCCATCCCCACAACTGAAGCAGTTCCGCGTGGAGCAGGCTCGATCAGATAATTTTCAACAGGAATTTGCGGCGCCTGCTTTTTCATTTCATGCGCCTGTTCCTCAACCGTCACGACTAAAATCCGCTCCGGCGGAAACAACCCCGCAAGCCGTGCCACAGTGCTTTGAAACAAAGTCTCCTGCCCGATCAATGGCAGAAGTTGCTTGGGCTGCTCTTTACGAGAGAGCGGCCACAAACGGGTACCACCTCCCCCCGCCATGATCACTGCATAGTTATGTGAAAAATCCGTTGTCATTGTATCTCCTAAGCAGAATAGCCCGGGCGTTCTTCCCGAACAGCCACATAATTCATACCGCCAACCTGCCGTACCATTCCTTTCAATTCCATCATTATTAATGCCGCAGATATCTTCTCGATCGGCAGAGCAGTCTGGTTTCGTATCTCGTCCACGTGCAAGGGTTCACTTCCAAGCGCATTCAATAACACAGCCTCGGTTTCGTCCGAAGGCAAAATCTTCCGTGCAGCTTTTTGTTTATCCATACGAGTGAGATCAAGCGCCTGCATCAAATCATCGGGAGTTAATAAAAGCTGCGCCCCTTTTTGGATGAGACGGTTCGTGCCCTTGCTTTGCGGCGCCAAAATGCTGCCTGGTACAGCAAAGATCTCACGTCCCTGTTCGGCAGCAAAATCAGCAGTGATCAACGCGCCGCTGGTCTCGGCAGCCTCGATCACAACCACTGCAAGCGACAAACCTGAAATGATCCGGTTTCGAGGCGGGAAGTTCGAAGCATCAGGCGGTGTGCCAACGGCATAATCGCTCATTACTGCGCCACGCTGCATGATCTGCTCAGCCAACCCACGATGCTCCGGCGGGTAGATCTTATCCACGCCCGAGCCAAGCACAGCCATGGTTCGCCCACCCGCTCTAAGCGCGGTCTGATGCGCGATGGCATCCACTCCACGGGCGAGTCCGCTAATGACGGTGATTCCGTTCGAGGCGAGGAAAGAGGCGATCTCTTCCGTCACCTGCCTGCCATACGGAGTAACCTTGCGCGTGCCAACAATAGCCACCGCAAAAAGGTCATCCATTAAATATTCACCGCGGATGTAGAGCACAGGCGGCGGCTGGTCGATCTCTTTCAAACGGACCGGATATTCTTCATCTGCCCACGTCAGAACCTTGATGCCTTGCGCCTCGATCTTAGCCGACACTTGCTCCAGGTCTATTTGGTTTCTCGCCCCGACAACTTTCTCTGCCAGTTTCGCCCCAAGACCGGCTTCCATTAAATCGGCAGCATCCGCCCGCCAGGCAGACTCAAGGTCGCCAAAATAAGTGACCAGTCCCTGCATGCGGACTGCACCAATGCCTTTGATCAAATTGAAACCGATCCAGTATTTTCTATCATCCATGACGATGAAATTTTATCACCCCATTGCACGGCTGAAAAATTACAACAGCCCCTCAATAATATGAACCTTCATAAGCTTATCGTTCATATTGACTTCAAGGACCACATCGGGAATGGCAGGCAAAAGGATCTCCTTGCCATCCTCTTTGACTACGACGTAAACATCGTTCGCGCCGGTTTCCAGAACTTCATTTAATACACCAAGCTTTTCGCCATTGTCCATCATTACGGTCAAGCCGATCAGGTCGTGTTTGTAATATCGCCCCTCGGGAAGCGCCGGCACCTCAGAGGCTTTGACATACATCCACTGGTTGCGAAAGCGTCCGGCAGTTTCAGGCGATTCAAATCCACGAATTTTGACGAGCACCCCATTTCCATGCGGACGGACCGCCCCAATGGTGAATGCCTCGTATTTCTCACCCACATACACTTTCCGACCGGCTTTAATACGCTCTGGAAAATCGGTATGCAAGTCCATGATGACCTCACCCATCACCCCATGCGGGCGGCGCATAAATCCAATTGCTAAATAAATAGACTCGCCCTGAGGCGAGCCCTTTTTGGTATCTTCCGTCATCAGGAGGGTTCCGTCACATCCAAGGTAACCTGCTGCTTGCCCTGGCGTTCCGCAGCAACGCGCAGCAAAGCACGAATGGCATTTGCAACCTTGCCGCCTTTACCGATAACACGTCCCATATCGTCTTTGGCAACGCTCAGCTCAATGCGCGGGCGGCTGCCCTTGGACTCAGTCACAATCACTTCTTCGGGATGATCCACAAGGGATTTGGCAATATACTCAATCAGGTCTTTCATGTGAAAATTCCTTAATTACGCATTACGGATTACGCAATTCGTGACGCGTAATCCGTAATGATGAGGCTTTCGATTTACTTGCGGGTCTTGACAGGCGCAGCGCGCTTGACTTCCGCTTCGGCGGCTTCGGCAACCAAGGTTTCCAAAGACTCACCCTTCTTGAAGCGTTCGAAACGATCGAGGGTACCAGCAGCCTTGAGAACCTGTGCTGCGGATTCGGTCGGCTGGGCGCCGTTCTTCATCCAGTGGAAAATACGATCTTCATGCAGCTTGATGGTGGCAGGGTTGGTACGGGGATTGTACACACCCAAAATTTCCAAAAAGCGGCCGTCGCGGGGGGCTTCCTTATCTGCAGCGACGATGCGGTACGTGGGTTGGCCTTTGAGACCAATACGACGTAAACGAATTCGAACCATTTGACTTACTCCTTAGAATTTTTGATTACGTTTCAGACAGGCACTAGAGACACGAGAGAGGGCGTGTGCGGGCTGAAATCGCGGGCTGTATTTTACCAGAAGAAAGCTGATTTTTCCCCATCAAATCAGCTTACAAGCGCGAAAATCCCGCCCTCCTTACAGGTATAATCATCTCCATCGTAGACTAGGAGTCGACTCGTGGCATTGGCCTATACCATCATCATCGGAATCCCCCTGCTAATTCTATTGGTTATGCTGGTCTTTGGACTGTACACAGTCCGCAACCTGGGGTGGATCGCAATCTGCCTGGTTTGGGGAGCGTTCGGAAGTTTCATTTCACACCAAATCAATGCATGGTTGCTCGGGCAAGGTGTGGAACAGGATGCCCTCGTAATCTTCCTCGTTCCGATTCTCCATCAGTTCTTTGTGTCTTTGGGGGTTTACTTCGTTCTCTTTCGTGAGAAATCAGATAACCTGATCGAAGGTGCAGTCTACGGTTGGGCAACGGGTATTGGTATTGCCACCCTGGATATGATCTACTACACGCTCGGGACAACAGAATTCATTACAGAAAACCTGCTTGCCCGCTCATTTTCGATGACACTGGTATACGCCACAACAGCAGCCATTACTGGTCTTGCCATGACCCAGTTCTATTTTAGACATCGCGCAAACCGGTCAGTTGTTTTACTAAGTGGGTTGGGTGCCGCAGTGGGGTACAACGCCCTTTATATCTGGCTGGATAAGACCTCTCCAAACGCCATCATCCCGGTCATTTACGGCATTGGCGGGTTGACATTAATGAGTCTCTACATCGCCGGGCAGCTTCGCGGAATTTTGATCCAACTTGGTATTCAAAAAAGGCGCGCAGACGGGCTGCTGGATATCGTTATTCCCATTGGCGTAAACCTTGCGTCGGAAAAGAATTTTCAAAAATTACTAGAAAACATGCTGGTGGAAGCACAAAACTTCTGCCACGCCGATGCAGGCACCCTGTATCTGAAAAGAAACAACATCCTCGAGTTTGCTGTAGTACGGAACAATACGTTGAATATATCCATGGGAGGCGCCAGCGGGAAGGAAGTCACCCTGCCGCCCGTCGAACTCTACGACAAGGATGGCAATGCCAACCGCAACAACATTGCTGCATACGCCGCATTGATGGGAGAGGTCATCAACGTAGAGGATGCCTACGAGAACAATAAATTCGATTTCTCTGGCACGCGTGAATTCGATCAGCGTACTGGGTATATTTCATCCTCATTCTTGACGATACCTTTGAAAGACAGTGAAGGAAAAGTGCAGGGAATTCTGCAATTACTCAACGCATTGGATAGCGACAAAAAAACCATCATACCTTTCGATGCAAATTTGCAGCAATTGATGACATCGTTCTCATCGCTTGCCAGTGCGGCATTGGAAGGGTACATCCAAGAACAAAGTCTGCGGAAGGAAATCCAGCAATTGAAGATCGAGATCGATCAGGCAAAACGCAGCAAGCAAGTTGCCGAAATCACCGATTCGTCCTACTTCAAGGAACTTCAACTCAAAGCACAGCAAATGCGTGAAAAAGAAAAGGGCAGCACTCTGCCCCTTGACTAACAAAAAAAGAGACGGGAAACCCGTCTCTTTTTTTGTTAGTAGAAACTGCCTACCCAAACAATTTTCCTAAACCTTTTCCGCCAGTTTTTTGCAGGGTCTTCATCAGCTTCTGAGTTTCACGGAACTGCTTGATCAAACGGTTCACATCCTGCACATCCATGCCAGAACCAGCGGCGATGCGGCGGCGGCGGGATGCATTGAGAATATCGGGGTTACGGCGTTCCTTCAACGTCATTGAATTGATAATGGCTTCAGACTGCTTAAACTGC
>JBAIYF010000515.1:0-4123 GCA_037916115.1 Anaerolineales bacterium | reverse complement strand
CCATTGTGACCATCTACAAAGAGACAAAATCCTGGAAGTGGGCCACCCTGAGTGTATTCATTACACTGGGAACCGCCTTCCTCGTCACCTTCCTAACCGCGAGTATCGCACGAATGCTCGACTGGGCATAACGATCTGCAAAGTAACAGTCCCCTTGCGGGGACTGTTACTTTTTAATCCCCTCTTTGTCGGATTGTCCCTTTGATAAATCAAAATTAAATTTGAAGGTCAAAGGAGAATGTACTACATGAAACTAAAGTTTTTATTCGGATGCTTGATTTTTGCCCTTGGTATTTCGCTTATCAGCTGCGGACCCGCCACTCTGCCCCCTCCCGATTTTGCAGGCACATGGACGAGCAACCTCGGCATGGTAAATTTTACCCAGAATGGCAATGAGGTTTCAGGCAGCATCGAGGGGTACGGCGGCTTCTGGAATGAAACCTTCAACGGAACTATCAACGAAAAAGGAGAAGCGGTTTTCAACACAGAAATTCTGGGCAGCTTCACACTCTCCATTGAAGGCGAGACGTTCAAATCCACCTCTGAGGGCTTATCCTTATGCGGCATCCGTGGAGAAAACATGGAACTCCCTGCAGGCTGCGGTTTCAGCGGTAAGTGGATCGTCCCGTCGAAATCCGTCTTCTTGCCGGGTAGTTACATGGTCCTCACCCAGGTCGGCGGCAATGTAACCGGTACACTTTATAACAGCGAAGATAAAGCCTACGACTCATTCACCGGCGAAATGGATTGGGGCAAAGGTTGGCGCGCGAACGGTGAAAGCGCCGAACGCGGCGAACTTTCACTTTGGATGAACTCCGCAGAAACCGGCTTTGAATTTATGTACGGCTCAAGCGGCAACATACAACAACTGTGCGCGGTCCGTGAAGGTGTGGAAAGCGCCTACCTGGGCAGTTTCGACTGCAAACCGTAATGTTTATGCCCTGTCAGATATCATCTTGACAGGGCATCTTTTTCGCTATAATATATGAATAGTTGCTCATATATTCAATTATGAAGATCACCGAACCAAAAGCCGCCAAACTCTCCGAATTGTTCAGCGCCCTCAGCGATACGAATCGCCTGCGCATCATTGCCCAACTCATGGACGGCGAATTGCCCGTCCGCGCGCTTGCCAAAGGTCTTGGCATGACCGAATCTGCCGTCTCCCATCAACTGCGCGGATTGCGGCACATGCACCTTGTCCGCGCGAGAAAATCGGGCAGGCAGGTCTTTTACACGTTGGATGATGACCACGTCTCGCGGCTCTTTACCTTGGGATTAGACCATGTGCAACATGGATAACTCGATCTCCAAAATAACTTTATAAGGAAAAGGAAATGTCAAAAAAAAAGAAAAGCAACTCTCCCATACCCCTCTACCTGCTAGTGGGCGGCGGAATTGCACTGATCGCCGCAGCTGTGTTGATGCTCAATCAGAATAACACCCCTGCACCAGCCGCACCCATCACAGAAGAGATTCCCCATCCCGAGATCGCACGCGTTTCGCTCGACGAAGCCAAAACCGCGCTCGATGCTGGAACTGCCGTTTTCGTGGATGTACGTTCGGCGGAAGCATATGCAGGTCAACATATTGCAGGCTCAATCAATATCCCTTCAGCTGAGATCGAAACCCGCATCGCAGAACTAGACCCGAACGCCTGGATCATCCCCTACTGTACCTGACCGAATGAAGAATCGAGCGCCCGTGCGGCGTCCATCCTGATCGAAAACGGTTTTACCAATGTCACCCCCCTGCTCGGTGGTTTTGAAGCCTGGATCAATGCAGGCTATCCCACCGCACCGTAATGCACCAAGCATGCGGATGAGCACAAAAAGATTTGTGCTCATCCGCAAAAGAAAGTAAAGTCATGACTACAAAAATTCGCTCCACCGTCCTTGTTCTTCTTCTCACACTCGTGCTTGCCGCCTGCCAGACAGTGGAACAAGCCCCACAATTCGGCGTCGAAGCCGACATGGGCGGATACAAATACCGCGTGGTCTCTGTACCTGAACTGCAAAGCATGCTCGAAAATAAAGATTTCGTAATGCTCAATTCATACACGCCTTGGGAAGAAGACATTCCCGGCACCGACCTGCGAATCGCCTACGACATTCTGCCCGAAAACCTCTCTCAACTCCCTGCCGATAAAGACGCAAAAATCGTGGTGTACTGTCTCTCCGGCGGCATGTCGAAGAAAGCTGTCGCCACCCTGCTCACCAACGGCTACACCAACATTTGGATGCTCGACGGCGGGCTGACCTCATGGAAGTCTGCGGGGTTGCCCACAGAAAAATAAAATGCATTCACATTCTCACTCGCACATCGGCGATCTTACCCGGCAAACAACCAAACGCCTCACCCTGTCGTTGATCCTTACAGCGGCATTTGTAGTTGTTGAAATCGTTGCTGGTCTCTTCAGCAACAGCCTTGCCCTGCTCACCGACGCCGCACACAACTTCACCGACGTCATCGCACTGGGTCTTAGCTGGTACGCCCTTCGCCTCGCCACAAAACCTGCCCATGCGGGCAAGACCTTTGGTTACCATCGTGTGGGGATTCTCGTTGCCCTTATCAACTCCACGACATTGATCCTGATCGCCTTTGGGATATTCTTCGAAGCCTATCACCGCTTCTTGACTCCGCCCGAAGTTGATTCGACCATCCTGATCGGGGTCGGCACCGTGGCATTTATCATCAACCTCGTCACCGCGTTGATGGTCAAAGAAGGCAGCGAACACGACCTTAACATGCGCAGTGCCTTCCTGCATTTGATGGGCGATGTCATGTCCACGCTTGGGGCGGTCATTGCAGGCATCATCATAGCCTTTACGAATTGGAACTGGCTCGACCCGTTCGTCAGTGTGCTCATCGGCGCCTTCATCCTATACAACGCCTGGGGTATTCTCAAACAGACCATTCACATCCTGCTTGAAAGCACCCCCGAAAATATCGATATGGACAGCATGGTGGCAGACCTTCGCAACGTGAATGGCGTACTCGACGTCCACGACCTGCACGTTTGGAGCATCAGCGAAAATTTACGCATGCTCTCCGCCCATGTCGTCATTGATAACGTCTCTATTGGCGAAGGGGTAGGCATTCAGCACAATATCAACGAAATCCTTGCTCACAACTACAACATTCAACACGCCACTTTGCAAATGGAATGTGAAGGCTGCAGCAATGGATTGCTCTATTGCGAGATCCGCGAACATCATCACGAGCACGTATAGGAATTCAAATGGAACAAACCCAAACCATCGAAATCCCAATAACTGGCATGGACTGTACCGAATGCACCCAGCATGTCCAACACGCCATCTCCGGTGTGAAGGGTGTCAAAAAGGTGGATGTCTTTCTATCGTCTGAAAAAGCCATCGTGCAGTTGAACCCGTCTGTTGCGAAAATGGACGAAATTCGCACAGCCGTGAAAAATGCCGGGTATTCTGTCGCTTCAAAGGACGAAGAGACAAAAACGCCCAATGCTGTGCTCGGTGAATTTTCGCGCCGCATGTTCACAGCCTTTGGGCTTGCCTTCGGCGCGGTCATCATCGTTGTTGTCCTTGGTGAATGGCTGGGATTGCTCGAAGGGCTGACCCAACTCATCCCCTTCCCTGTTGGTATGGCTCTCGTTCTACTGGGCGGGGCACCCATTTTTTTTAATGTCATCCGTGCAACGCTCAATAAACAAATCATCGCGCATACACTCATGAGCATCGGTGCCATCGCTGCACTCGTCGTTGGCGAATGGACCACCGCCATGGTCGTCATCTTCTTCATGCATATCGGCAGCTACACTGAACGTCTCACCGCCGAAGGGGCACGTCGCGCCGTGAAAGACCTCACAGCCATGGCACCGCAAACCGCGCGTGTTGAACAAGATGGGGAAGAGAAAGAAATTCCCATTGCAGATGTTCAGCTCAATGACATTGTCATCGTCCGCCCAGGCGAAAAGATTCCCGTGGATGGAGAGGTCATCGCCGGTCATGCGGCAGTGGACCAATCGTCGGTGACGGGAGAGGCTATGCCAGTGGAAGCAGGCATTGGGTCGCAGGTGCGAGGCGCGACCATTCTTAAGCAGGGCACACTCAAAGTGCGCACCCAGGCTGTTGGGGCACAGTCC
>JBAIYF010000514.1:0-8080 GCA_037916115.1 Anaerolineales bacterium | reverse complement strand
AGTACCCTTCCGCGGGCTCCCCAACCATTTCGTAGAAATCTATCGCGCAAGCATCCCGGTAGACAGCCCTGCAGATAAGATCATGGCAAGGTATGAACCGATTCTGACCTCGAACGCAATGGGGGATGAGACATGGCGTGCTCTTGGGTTGGCAGATGTTGCAACCGCTGCCAGTCTGCGTGATGTGGCACTCATGCCGCTTCTTTCTTCGGGACACATGCTCGGCTATCTGCAAGTTGGTCATCACTCCCGAGGCGTGATCGCCTTCAACCCTGAAGAAGTCCGCTTGATGGGTATTGTTGCCAACCAGGCGGCTTCGATCATTGAGAACGTCATGCTCATGCAGCAGGCACGTGTCCGTACACAGCGTGCAGACTCTTTGCGGCGCATTGCAAGCCTGGCGGCATCGTCTGCCACATTGGATGAGATCCTGAAATTCTCCGTCCTCGAATTGGCGCGTCTATTCAACGTTGATTACGGCGCAGTTTTCCTTTTGGATGAGGCGCGCGGCAGATTGGTGCTTAACAAAGCCTCCATGCATGGAGTTTCCGAAGAGATTGGGGAGACCTTCATCCAGATCTTTTTGGATGACCCCCAATATCGATATACCGTATCTGGCAGCAAACGCGCCTTCCTTTCGGGGCGGCTCAGTTCAGACAGACGCATTCTGGCGGCATACCGTCCGTTGGCAACTGCGCTATCTTTAGAATCAGCCATGGTTATCCCCCTGGTGGTACGTGACCGCAGTGTGGGCGAGTTGATGCTTGGCAGCCTGAAACCCGATCACTTTAATTCCTCCGACTTGCAAACCGTATCCACTGCGGGGGGGCAGATCGCAGCCGCGGTTGAGTCGGCGGGGTTGCTCGCTCAAACTGATGACAGCCTGCGCAAGCAAGTTGAACAACTTTCGACCATCACAAAGGTCAACAGGGAACTGGTCTCATCACTGGATTCCAAACACCTGATGCATGTCTTGCGGGATGAAGCCATACGCATTTCCAAAGCCGATTGCACTTCGATCGTTTTATTCACGCAGCCGGGCTCCTCTGCCGAGCCCGTCATTGATTCGTCGATCGGCTGTGCCCGTGCTTCAGCCCTCACGAATACGGAATGGAGCGTATTGAAAAGCGGCGAGCCGCTGCTTGTTTCTGATTTCATGCAGGAAGCCATCCTGCCGCCGCATGAAGATGCCCGTTCAGCAGTTATCCTTCCCATTCTTTATCAAGCACGCAGCATTGGTATGCTGACTGTGCATTCCAACCGCCCGGGATTCTTCAACCGCGAAACAGTGGAGTTATTGCAATTATTGACCTCTCAGGCGGGTATTGCCTTCAACAACGCTTATCGCTATCAGACTGAAAAACAACACAGTGAATTGATGCGCCGCCGGGCGGATACGCTTGTGCGCCTGACCGATGTCAGCCACAGCCTTGGGCTTGACCAGCCTCTTGACCAGGCGTTGCAAATGATCGCACGCGGCATTCGGGACGCCACACCCTTTCGAGTTGTACTGATCAGTATTGTTGAGTCAGACTCCGGACAGCTCAGGCGTGTTACAGCAGTGGGACTCTCCCAAGAGAAATGGAGCGAACTGTCTGCACGTAAGCAGCCTTTGTCCAGCGTGCAACAGTTGATGCGCCCTGAGTTTAAGATCAGCGATTCGTATTTTATCCCCGCAGACCAGACGCCCGTCATCCCGCCGGACGTACATCATGTGACGCTAGACTCGTACACACCCGCCGTTCAGAATGCAGATGCATGGAATCCTGACGATTTCCTTTTGATCCCGCTTGAAAATTCAGAGGGTGAGTTGATCGGCTTGATCAGCCTTGACGACCCGTCTGATGGGCTTCGCCCCGACAAGGCTGCAATCGAGTCGCTGGAAGTTTTCTCCTCTCAGGCAGCTCTTCTGATCAGCAACACGTTGCGCCAGGCAGACCTCCGTTCGCGCATCGACCAGTTGTCTTCTGCCTTCGATCGCCAACAAAAACTGATCGACATGGCGAAAGATGACCTGCCCGTCCTTCTGCGTAAGGACCTTGAGCAAACCATCTCTCTGCACAACCTCGACCGGCGCGCCCAACGTGTTCGCGCAGGTTTGGCTATCACCGAATCCGTCAGCCGCCAGTTGGATGCCGGTTCGGCTCTTTCTGCGCTCGGGCGTGAAACCCTTACCCAGCTTGGCATGTCTGTGGCACTCATCGCGGAAAACACCGCAGATGGTCCGCGTTTGATGCATGTGCTTGGCAGTCTGCCGCGCGCCACCAATGTTGAAGCATTGTTCGGTCAACGTAACCCGTTGCGGACTTGCCTGCAAAACGGTCAGCCCATACTCATTCCAAACCTTGATGAGGACGATGAATGGCGCGATGCCGCCCTGTTGACCTCTCTGCGAGCCAAAGGCGTGATCTGTCTGCCGGTGGTCGTCGAAGGCAAGCCCATTGCCGCCATGCTGGCTGCCAGCCCTGAGCCCATGCCTGCCTTCACCGATGAAGACCGACACGTTTATACCCAAATCTCACAGCAAACCTCGGTCATCCTGCAGAACATCTCCCTTTTGAATACCACCCGCCGCAGGTTGGATGAAGTGAACCTGCTGCTTGATTTCAGTCGCCAACTCTCGGGTATGGATGCAAACTCCATTGTGGGTGCGCTGCTCACAAGTGCCCGCCGCGTCATTCCGCATGCGCATGCAGGTGTGGTGCTGGTTTGGAATCAAAAGATAGAACAACTCGTGCCGCTGGCTGTTGCCGGGTACGCCGATAACGAAAGCATGATGAAGATCAATTATCGCATCGGCGAGGCACTGCCGGGCTTGGCATTCATGAACCGCAAATCTCGCCGTGTGGACGAGATCAACTTTCCGCGCGATTACAACCTCAATACTGAAAATCTTGCACATTATCGCCAGGCAACCGGCGGACGTTTGCCCGTCTCCAGCCTGCTCGTCCCCATTGTGGCGACCGAACAGAACCTTGGCTTGCTTATTCTGGATAACTTCAACACCGCCAGCGCTTTCCGTGCAGAAGATGAAACATTGCTTGTCTCTCTCTCTCAGCAAGTAGCGCTCTCACTTGATAACATGCGTCTTGTGGAGACCTCGCAGGAACGTGCAGGTCAATTACAGGCATTGAACGATGCCTCCGCCTCGTTGACCTCCAGCTTGAGTACTGAACAGTTGATCCATTCGCTGCTCGACCAGCTAAGCCTCATCCTGCCGTTTGATACCGCCACACTCTGGCTGCGTGAAAAAGACCGACTTGCCGTCGTTTCAACTCGCGGATTCTCCGATGTAGAGGAACGCCAGGGGTTGTCCATCTCTGTAGCAGATAGTGCCCTGTTCAAGGAACTGGGGCAAACTGGTCAGCCTATTTTTGTCAAAGATGTGCGCGAAGACCCGCGCTTCCCCCCTGTCGATGCGCCGCGGCTTTCGTGGCTTGGAATTCCTCTTCTTTATAAAGGGGAACTCGTGGGCGTACTTGCAGTGGAAAAATGGCAGGCGAACTACTACACCCGTGAACAGATCCAGGCTGGTCTTACTTTTGCCAGCCAGGCGGCAGTTTCACTGGAGAACTCACGGCTCTTTGAAGACAGCGTCAAGCGCGCCACTGAACTCGACCAGCGTTCGCAGCGTCTGACCGCGTTGAACCGCTTCACATCCACCCTGACCCGCTCATTGGATGCCGACCAGATCATGACTGCCACTGCAGATGAACTTCTGCAGTCGTTGAATGCCAGCCGCGTCTCGCTTGTAACCTTTGAGCGTGGGCAGAATTTCTGGAAGTACACCACACCCCGTTTCCGTTTGAAACTGCCGCGCCTGTTGCCAGATGCTCCCATTTTCAACCGTCTGCGGGAGTCGCAGGGCATCTTCAATACGGATGATATTCGTAGTGAGCCGGATCTTGTTTCCATCATGGAAATGCTTGGCGAAACCACCCGTGCTTTGCTCATTCTGCCGCTTCTCAGCGGACAATCTGTTTCGGCGCTAGCCTTTGTGCAATTGATAGGCGAGAATCGCTTTGGGGTGAACGAATTGGAAGTGGCGCGTACCATTACCAATCAGGCAAGCATTGCCCTTGAAAATGCCCGCCTCTACCAATCCTCTGTTCGCATGGCAGACCGCTTTGCCGTGTTGAACGAAACCAGTTCCCTCGTCAGTGCAAGCCTTAACCCTGATGAAATTTACATCGCCGTACATCACGCGGCGGAGCGCCTCCTGCCGCTGGACTCTCTTGTTATTTCACTTCTCGATATCGCTGCCAATGAAGTTGAAGCAGTGTATCTTTACGACCGCGGAAAACGCCTGCCCGGCGAACGTATTCCATTTGGAAAAGGGCTTAGCAGTGAGGTCATCAGTTCGGGAAAACCATTCCGCATTGACGATGCGGAAAGTGACAATGAAACTGATTATGTAGAGGCTGGTGACGAAAAAGAAAATACACGTTCGATCCTTGCAGTTCCCATGATCCTTGGTGGACGCGCACTTGGTATGCTTTCAGTGCAGAGTTATCAGGTTGGTGTTTATACTGAGGAGGATACGCAATTGCTCGGCACACTAGCAAACCAGGCGATCGTCGCCATCCAGAATGGACGTCTCTTTAATGAGACGCAAACCCTTGCCGCCGAGCTTGAAATGCGCGTGTTGGAACGCACGGGACAATTGCAGCGTGAAAAGCAGAATACAGACACCCTGCTTCGTATTCTCATCGAGGTTTCTTCCAGTCTGGATCTCGATCGTGCGCTCAACCGCACTCTCTCATTGCTGAATGACGCTTCCGGTGCGGAACAAGGCACGATCTTGCTTGTTCATGCAGAGGATAACCTGCTGCATTACCGGGCTGGTTACGGCTACCTTACCGACCGCTCTGTTGGTGCAAACAAAGGCTTTACTTTGAAGATCGGGGAAGGTTTGGCAGGCTGGGTGGTGAAACATCGCGAAGCAGTCCTTATCGACGACCTGTTCGAAGACCCGCGTTGGGTGCGCAGTGCTGCCACCGGGCAGGACCATCGCAGCGCCATTGCTGTTCCCATGACAGTGGGTGAGGACGCCATTGGCGTTCTTATGGTTTTCCACCGATCACCCAAGTTCTTCAACCCGGAATTATTGAACCTTGTTTCTGCCATTGCCGGTCAGGTGGCGGTGGCGATCAACAATGCACGTCTCTATGAGTTGATCCGTGATCAAGCGGAGCGCCTCGGCTTGATGCTGCGTAAGGAACAGGTCGAAGCGAGCCGCTCACAAGCCATCCTTGAAGCGGTTGCGGATGGTGTGCTTGTTACCGGTGCGGACAACCGCATCTCCTTTGTCAACTCATCCATTACCCGCGTTTTGGGCGTGGATGATACCCAGCTGCTCGGAAAATCGCTGGAGGGCTTCACCGGTCTGTTCGGCAGTTCCTCCGTCGAGTGGACGCAGACCATCCGGCGCTGGTCGGAGGATCCGTCCACATACCAGGTCGGCGATATGTTCTCGGAACAGATTGAGTTGGACAATGGGCGCGTCGTCCTCGTCCATCTTGCGCCGGTGATCATGATCAACGACTTCCTTGGTACGGTGTCCATCTTCCGGGATATCACCCGCGAGGTCGAAGTGGATAGGCTCAAGTCTGAGTTTGTGGCGACGGTCAGCCACGAACTCCGCACCCCAATGACAGCTATCAAAGGCTATGTTGATATTTTGACGATGGGCGCCGCCGGAGCCTTGAATGAGAATCAGATGCACTTCCTTGATGTGGTGCGTAATAACATCGAACGCCTCAACATCCTTGTGAGCGACCTGCTCGACATCTCCCGCATCGAATCTGGACGTGTGGAATTGGAGCAGGGGGCGGTCAATGTTCATGAAATTGCCGAAGAGGTGGTTGCCGAGGTGCTGCGCCGCTCACAGAACGAACAGAAGCCGGTTGCACTTTCGCTTGATGCCCCCACAGGGCTGCCTCCGGTGCAGGGCGATGGCGCACGCATCCGCCAGATCATCAGCAACCTGGTCAACAATGCTTTTAATTACACTCCCGAGAACGGTACCATTCTGGTTAACATACATTCAGAGCAGGATGAAATTCAAGTGGATGTGCAGGATAGTGGCATTGGCATCAGACCCGAAGATCAAGGGCGCATCTTTGAACGTTTCTACCGCGGCGAACATCCGCTGGTGCTTGCTACACCGGGTACCGGCTTGGGGTTGCCCATTGTCCGCCAGCTGGTTGAAATGCATAACGGACGAATTTGGATGAAAAGCACAGGCGTGCCGGGTGAGGGAAGTACATTTTCCTTTACCCTGCCCGTCTACAAAAACGGAGCAAACACATAAATGGCCAGGATCTTAATAGCAGAAGACGAACCTGATATCCGCGAATTGGTCGCCTTTACCCTGCGCTTTGCGGGGCATGAAGTCACGCCTACCAGCAATGGCGAAGAGGCGTATCATAAAGCACAGGAGATCATCCCCGACCTGATCATGATGGACGTACGCATGCCCAAGATGACCGGTTATGATGCATGTCGCGCCATGAAACAGATTCCATCCCTAAAAGATATTCCCGTGGTTTTCCTCTCAGCAAAAGGTCAGGACTCGGAGATCCAGACCGGGTTGGAGGCTGGCGCCGAGGAATATTTACTCAAACCCTTTGCCCCCGATCAACTCGTGGAACGGGTGAAAGCCATTCTTGCGAAATTTGGAAAATAAATGAGCGCGATCATTCTTGATGGTTCGATGGTGCATTACGAGGCGTTGGGACGCGGGCGTCCCATCATCTTCCTGCACGGCTGGGTCGGCTCATGGCGTTATTGGATCAACGCCATGCAGGTCGCATCCACATCGTTCCGCGCCTACGCCATTGACCTCTTCGGCTTTGGCGATACTGTCCGCGACCCAAAGAACTACCCGCTTGAACGCCAGGCGGGTCTGCTCAATAAATTCCTGGACGAAATGGGCATTGGCAAGGTGGCGCTCGTGGGTCACGACCTCGGCGCGTTGGTGGGCTTCCAATTCATCAAGGGACGTTACGAAAGCGTTGACCGCATGATGGCGATCAATGTGCCGCTTGAATTTGCTCAGGTCAATGCTCGTATGCGGACCGCGCCTGCTACAGAACTTACCGAATGGCTGACCAATCGCCAGCCCGATGCCATGACCGCCCTTTCAGACGCCTCAAAAGTGGACCCGGCTGCTGTTGCCGCCACGATGGGCAGTTTACAATCTGAAAATTTATTCCCCCAGATCCGTAATTTTGGCGTGCCATGCCTGTTTGTGTACGGGGCAAACACGCCAGCTATTACCATTCCAGAAGCAAACGCGCTGCCCGCACATATGCACCAGATCAGCCTGGAAAATTCAGGGCATTACCCCATGCTGGATAACCCCGCCCAGTTCAACCGCCTGCTTGTGGACTTCCTCGCCTTAGACTCGGGTGTAAGCCCCTCCGAACTGCAGATGAAGGAAGAATGGAAACGCCGTGTCCGCTAAGAACACCGTGAGAATTTCCCCACGGTGTTCTTTTTTGTCTTGACACCATACTTCCACAGTCATATACTGAAAGCACAATTGAACGGAGAGCCTTTACGAAAGGCTGAGAGGAGCGTGAACGCGCTCGATCCGCATTACCTGATCTGGTTAATACCAGCGGAGGGATTTCTCAATACGCCTGCCAACATCCTCCGCTGCCGTGAGGATGTTTTGTTTTAATTCTGTCATTGCGAGGCGATGTTTTTCCGCCGAAGCAATCTCATGGTTCATAAATATGACTCGGATAATTATCTTTGCCAACGGCAACCTGCCGAACCCCGAAAAAGCCCGCCGCCTTATCCGCCCCGATGACTTCATCCTCTGTGCGGACGGCGGCACACGCCATGCCCTCGCATTGGGAGTCACTCCCAATGTGGTGATCGGTGATTTGGATTCGATTACGGATGAAGAAAGAAGAAAGATGAAAGAGATGAGAGTTGAGGTTGTAGAATTTTCGAGGGATAAAAACGAAACCGACCTCGAACTCGCCATCCATCATGCTCTCTCTCTCAACCCGAGCCAGATTCTCATCCTCGCCGCCCTCGGCGGTCGTATGGACCAGACCCTTGCCAA
>JBAIYF010000513.1:0-1878 GCA_037916115.1 Anaerolineales bacterium | reverse complement strand
AACTCGATCTCAGAAGTTTTAATGGGCATGGGAATCTCCTCAAAATCATTATAAGGACATTTGTTCTATTTTACAAGCAAAAGAAAAGGCGACTTTCGCCGCCTGCGGTGTGCGTCGCACCAGACTCTATGGGATGAATCTCACCGTTTGGATTTATCTCATGAACACGATACTCTCACCCGTCTGGTGCGACGCACTCAAATCCATCGCCTCACACTGGACTTGTAGCTTGTGTATTCCTCTTTGAACTTTTTCTCCAGGTAGGCTTCTTCCTTCTCTATAACGAGCCGCGAGAGTGTCCCCATAAACAACGGCGCAACGATCACGCCCCACAGCGTTCCATACGCAAGAGGAAAGCCGATGACCATGAAGAGAAACCCCAGGTAAATGGGGTTGCGTGTAAAGCGATAAATACCGCCTGTTACCAATGCCTTGACCGAACCGTGCGGGTCAAGCGTCGTGCGTGCTTTGCGGAATTCGAGAAATGCGCCCACTCCGCACAAGAATCCGATGAACGTCAGCCCAAGCCCGATATTTTTCACAATGGGGGGCATGCCCGCCAAGACAGGCACAAGGTATCCCATGACCAAGCCAACAATAATGAATGCCATTGCTACGATCGGCGGGTGGACATTTTTATGAATGCCCGGTGCATCTTTATGTTTTTCGCTCATGCCCAATTCTCCAACGTATCTTTGACTTTCGCCAGGAACCAATCCGCAGATGCGCCATCGAGAATGCGGTGATCGAACACAAAGGACATATACACCATCGGGCGAATGGCAATTGCATCGTCGATGACAACCACACGCTTTTGCATAGCGCCTACGCCAAGGATGCCTGCCTGCGGTTGATTGATGACCGGGAAGGCGAACAACGATCCGCTTACGCCATGATTGGTGAGAGTGAACGTGCCGCCCTTCACTTCATCGGGCTGCAGTTTCTTTGTCCGTGCGCGGTTGGCAAGGTCATTGACTGCTCGTGCCATTGCCAGCAGAGACAAGTCTTCTGCTTTTTTGATGACAGGCACGATCAAGCCATCTTCGCCGAGTGAAACTGCCATACCGAGATTGACATTTTTATGAACGAGCAAGCCTTCATCTGTCCATGAAGAATTGGTCTGCGGGTAGGCTTTCAGTCCCGCCACGATCGCCATCATGAAATACGCTGTGAAGGTGAGGTTGACACCATCTCGCTCAAAAGCGGCTTTATTGGCAGCTCGATGCTTTGATACACGCGACATATCCGCTTCCATTACGGTCAACACATGCGGCGAGGTATGCTTGGATTCGACCATGTGCTGAGCGATGGATTTTCGCATGGTCGTATGTTTGATAAGTTGGTCGCCTTCCACGGGCGCGACAATGGACGACCCCTGCGGGCGATTGACCATGGTCTGTGGTCTATGGTCTGTGGTCTTCTTTCCGCCTTCTACGAAAGCCAACACATCATTCTTCGTAATGCGTCCATTCAGCCCCGTACCGTTGATCTGAGACAAGTCCACGCCATGTTCGGCGGCGATCTTTGCAACGACAGGGGAAATGAAGCCGAGGTCTCGGTTGGTGGTTTGTGGTTGGTAGTTTGTGATTGGTGGTTGATGGCTAGTAGTAGGTGATGACTGAGTTATAGCTTTGGTTGCAGTCGTATTACTGTCAACTGTCAACTGACCACTGTCCACTGCTTCTCCGGGCTTGCCGATAATCGCCAGCAATTCTCCCACTTTCGCAGGGACACCTTCCTGGGCAATGATCTGCAGGATCGTTCCCGTCGCCGGGGCGGGGATCTCAGTGTCTACCTTGTCGGTGTTTACTTCGAGCAGGGGCTCTAATTCATTAATAGAATCACCGACTTGCTTAAGCCATTTTGTAACGGTAACTT
>JBAIYF010000512.1:0-2052 GCA_037916115.1 Anaerolineales bacterium | reverse complement strand
TTCGCATCCATTCCGCGACGAATACAAAGGGAACGTCGAACATCGACCCGGCAAAGGGGTCCCGCCGCGCCAAAGCCACCGGTGTGATCACAGACCTTCAATTCCGCCGCGGCGCAACGGATGAATTCAAATGGTGTACCACCCTCTATCCCACCGAGGCATACGCACAAGATGCAGGCATGAGCTTGATGGAATATGAAGATTTTGTCTTTGGCGCAGTGCATGCCAATGAGGAAGACCCTATCGGTTTTTGGAATTCGGTAAAGGCAAAACAGCAAGCCGCAGTGGATTTCATGAAGGGCAAGAATCAGGTCATCTTGCGCGGACCGAACGTGGACCTGACCCTCTCTGTAAAGGGACGCACCTTCCTGAACTCATACGGCGTTCACAACATGCCCGATGGTGAGATCTACACCGGTCCGGTGGAAGAATCCGTCAACGGCTGGGTGAAGTTCACCTATCCCGCCAATTACGGTGGTACCAGTGTGGAAGGCGCAGAACTGACCTTCACAAATGGACGTGTCGTCTCTGCCAATGCCGATAAAAACCTGGACTTTTTACTGAAGACACTTGATAGCGACGAACGCTCTCGTTATCTCGGTGAGTTTGCGATTGGCACGAATTTCGACATCCAAAAATTCACCGGCAACATCCTGTTCGATGAGAAGATCGGTGGTTCGTTCCACATGGCACTCGGCAACGGTTACCCGGAAACCGGCTCGAAGAACAAGAGCATTATCCACTGGGATATGATCTGCGACATGCGAAAAGATTCGGAGATCCTTGTGGATGGTGAGTTGTTCTACAAAAATGGACAGTTCGTGTTCAACAAGTAAAACAAAAGAGCGACCCAGCCGGGTCGCTCTTTTTTATTCATCTCCAAATGAAATACCAATGTTTCTTGCTGTGATCACCGCATCGCCCTGCGGGTTGACTCGTTTTGGTTGTGCTACTGCCTTCTCAAGCGGAATATCCGTGATCTCACCGCATTGCAGCGCCACCATACGATCAAACCCCTTCCGCGCCGCCAAACGGACAGCCGCTGCGCCATAACGGGTGGCAAGCCCACGGTCGAATGCGGTTGGTGTGCCACCACGTTGGACATGCCCTAAAACGGTCACACGTGATTCAAATCCCTGTTGTTCAATATACTCCGCAACCACCTGACCGATGCCCCCCAGGCGCGGAACATATATCTCATCACCTTTACGGGAATAGACCTGCATCCCGCCTATAGGTTTTGCACCTTCAGAAACAGCAAGCAGGCTGAATTTTCGTCCCTGTTCGGCGCGCTCACGAATCTTTGAAATCAAATTCTCAAACTTGAAGGGAATCTCGGGGATGAGGATCACATCTGCCCCGCCGGAAATACCAGCATTCAATGTAATAAATCCGGCATCGCGCCCCATCAACTCGATCACCATTGCACGGTGATGAGATTCTGCCGTGGTGTGCAGCCTGTCCAACGCTTCGGTGGCGATATTCAACGCGGTGTCAAAACCGAACGTGATCTCTGTGCCGCCAATATCATTGTCTATGGTTTTGGGAACGCCAATAACTGGCACCCCTTTTTCGGCAAGTTCATGGGCAATGTGTAAAGTACCATCACCGCCAAGAACAAGCAGCGCGTCCAAGCCTTGTTCCTTGATGCCCTTAACGATCTCATCCGAAACATCAACGGTCACTTCCTTCCCATCGCGAATCACCTTGCGGGCATAGGGATTGCCACGGTTCGCCGCCCCAAGGATCGTACCGCCGCGCGGCAAAATTCCGCGCACCTCCTCCATACCGAGCGGAACAATCCCATCCTCCTCCAGGAAACCATCGTATCCATCCCGAATGCCAAAAACTTCACAATGATATTCATTGATGGCAGTCTTCACCGCCGCACGAATGACGGCATTTAAACCCGGCGCATCACCGCCGCCCGTAAGTATCCCAATTCGTTTCATCATTTACTCCTATGCCTATGTCTATAATAACCCATCTTAGGGCGTTCTAATTAATACCCACGGCGATAAATTGTTCTTTCCGCTTGCGTGAAAAAACGCA
>JBAIYF010000511.1:0-2406 GCA_037916115.1 Anaerolineales bacterium | reverse complement strand
ACAATAATGTGTCCCGATTTTTTTCTTTAGGTGTATGCCATCTGTTCGACGGGTGCGCGTTTGCGCTGCTGGCGCTTTATCATGCGCTCCATGGCGATGCGCGCCTGACGGTGTTGGGCGTTCTGGATGATCAACTTCATGAACCTGGTGTGATCGGTCTTCGGGTCGTTTAGGAGGGAGAAGTCTGCCGAGCCGGGTTCGTGTGGCGGGTAGAAGATACCGCAGTTGGGGTTGATTTCAAGCATGTGGATGGTTCCATCCGCATCCATGCGATAGTCACAGCGGGCGTAGCCGTTGCCACCAAGCTCTTTGAATACGCGGGTGGTTTGTTCGCGAAGAACCTTGTTGATACGGGAGTCAGACACAACGGCGACCGACATTCTTTCGTAGTCAACCCACTTCATATCGTAATGTTTGAAGGACTCACCTTCAGGGAAGATGAATTCCACCGGGAGGTAGGTGAAGGGTTTGTCGGGATTGGCTGTATTTTCGGCGATCAGACAGGTGAACTCGCGTCCTTCAATGAACTCTTCGATGAGAGCTCGTCCAAATTCGGCGATCTCAAGGGAGAGTTGTTCGCGGAGCTGCTCCACGGTTTCAACGCGGGAGTTGCGGCGAATGCCAACACTGGCATATCCATGCGGCGGTTTGACGAGCATGGGGAACTTGAGGCGCTTTGCGATCTTCTCGGCATCTTCGGCGCGGCTGGCGAACATCCAATCCGGCGTGGGTACGGATACACGTTTGGCGGCGTTCTTCATTTCATCGCGAGTCGGGTCGAAGAATTTCGAGTCGGCGCCGGTGAATGCGGCATTGTATTTTTCAAGGGCTTTAACAAGCGCAATACCTGAAAGCGGATCATCGGCTGTACCGTCGCAAAGGTTGACGAACACGTCAACGCCTTCGTCGATCAGTTCTTTGATCTGTTTTTCAACATCTGTAGGTGCAACCAGATGCTGCTTCCAACGATATCCATTCATGTATGGCGATGGGTCATACGGAATGTCATTCTCGTCGGGCGTGCTTGTCAATACACAGATATACATGATATTTCCTTTTTTATTTTCTTTCTGGCATGTTGCGTTGACTCATTATCAAAATTTATTTTACATGCAACAACATCAAACTCATCAAACTCATCAAACGATAATGAATCACATCATTTATATAAATATTGTATGCAACAATGAGTTTATGTAAAGGTTTTTCAATATGTTTTTATCTTAAAAAATTTGAGAGGTTTTTTCAACACAAAGACGCGTAAAGCATAAAAATATTTAAGGTTCTTAAGATACTTAAGGTTCTTAAGAATAAAGAGACCAGCACGCCGGTCTCTTTATTCAAGAAAGTAAAAGTTTCCTTATCAAAACTGCGGAAGATGCTCCTTGTATACGTTCAGGTAATCATCAAGGATCGACCTTGCTGTCTGCATATTGCGTGTCACTGGATCAAGCAGCAGACATTGAAGCGCCTTTTTGTAATTTCCTTCCACAACCGCATCGACACCCAATTGCGCGGATGCTAATTCGCGGCGGCATAATTCGGCGATGGGATCAGGTAATGCACCAACATGCACAGGATGAATGCCAGCGCCATTTACATGGACGGGTGTCTCCACAATTGCGCCAATGGGCAGGTTGGAGATCTGTCCCGCGTTCGGCAGGTTTGCCGCGAGATGATAATGATTGCCAGCATAGGCAATGTTTTCGATCATCTCCAATGCCCCCTCCGAGTCCGACTCGAGCAAACCGTCCAGGGTCATGTTGCCGTTCGCCATTTCGTTCAGGCGGTCGAGGCTGAAATCGCGCACGCCCGCCATGAGGTCCCAGTCATAGAGGCGGATGTTAAACTGTTCCCATGGTTTAGTGACGGGGTCGCTCATCCACGGGAGGTATTCGCAGAGGTGGGTATCGCCGGGAACGGGGAACAAACCAAAGTCCTGAAAGACGCGGCGCGTCAGCGGCTCAAAGGACTCATCCAACTCAAAAAAGCGTTTCCGCAAAAGCGGATACAAATCTTCACCGGTTTGCCGATCATGCACGGACAAAATCCATGTGAAGTGATTGGTTCCCGCTGCGCGAATATCCACACGCGGGACGGTTTGATGCACGACCTGCTGTTGAAGCGGATGTTGCATCACATCGGCGTGCATGCCTTCCAAGCCATCGGGCACTTCAATGCCGAGGTCTTTGGCAAGCGCCACACCCACCATGCCATACCCGGCATAGATCTGATGACATAGCCCCACTACTTTGATCTTGCTGTAACGGTTCACAAGATCGCAGATGCGCACCATTGGGTTGGTGAAGTTGATGAACCAGGCATTGGGGCAAGCCTGCTCCATATCGCGGACAATTTCAAGGACAGGCTTTACATTGCGAGCCGCGTGAATAAAGCCACCAGGAC
>JBAIYF010000510.1:0-5492 GCA_037916115.1 Anaerolineales bacterium | reverse complement strand
CATCCACGCATCGAGCTTTTTCATGCCGATCTTCAGCAGTTCAGGGTTTACGAATGCAGTCGCCGCACCCACCTGACCCGCCATGCCCTGCGCTTTCCCAGCCATGCCCGCAGCCTCTTGATTGGTGGCATCGACAGCGTAGTTGAATTGCGCATACATGTAAACGGTGTAGGTGCGCAGAGAAATGTCCTCGACCACCTTCAAACCCTGCAAAAGCATCTCGGGGCTTTCCCCAAGTTTTCCGGCGAAACGCCTCACCTTGGGCAGATCCTTGATGATCGACTTCAGTGCGGCTTCCCATTGCTTCGGGGATTTGAAAACGCTTTCAGCATTCCATGTGTATTTCTTGTTTACTTGACTGCGCACGGGAATCTTGGACATTGTTTTTTCCTTTTTGATAAAGATGGAAGTATTTTACACATTTCCCATATCAATAGGAGGTACTGCAGGGTGGAATTGAACTACAACTAGAATTAAAACCTAACGGGGCAGTGAAAAACAAATTCGCGCACCTGTTTCCGGCGCGCTCGAGTTGTTGCTTCCCTCCGCCCAAATGCGCCCGCCGTGAGAATCAACGATGGCGCGCGCAAGGTATAAACCAAGTCCTGCACCCTTGGTATGTTTGACGGCGGTATTCGAGCGGTAAAAACGGTCGAAGATGTGCGGCAGGTCTTTCGCGTCAATGCCTGGTCCTTCATCGCTGACACACACGATCACCTGCTCGGGCAATGCCGTTCCAGTGATCTTGATTTCGCCCTCAGGGGCATACTTCAACGCGTTGGAAACAAGGTTTGATATGACCTGTTCCAGGCGGTGCTCGTCGCCAAGGATGATCGGAAAGTTTTCGGGGAATTCTGTGACGATCTTGTGTTTTGGTGATTGCGCTGCAAAGCGTTCGCTCACTCTTAATGCAAGGCTGGGGAGTGCAACATCAGCTTGATTCAAGCTCAAGCCTCCCGCCTGCAGACGTGATGCATCCAGCAGGTCATCGATCATCTTGGATAACCGATCCGCTTCCTCTTCAATGACACTCAGTGAGTCGTTGATGGTGTTTTTATCCCATTTTGCGTCAGCGCGCCGCAGTGTGGATGCGTAGCCTTTGATGAGTGCAACAGGCGTCCGCAGTTCGTGGCTGACGATGGAAATGAAGGTCGCTTTCATCTCATCTGCCGCGCGGAAATGGGTGATATCACGTACTGCAACGATGACGTTGCGGAGTTTCCCTTCATCTGAAAGCAGGGGGGCATAAGTAATGCCGACCGGTAACACAGCGGGTAGGGAACGTTTTAGATCACCCTCCACATACAAGGTGGCATTGGGAGTAAGGGGCCAACCCTCGGTTACAGCTTCTTCAAGGGTGATGTTGTGAGGGTCTTTCTTCCATTGAATAATTTCGTTGTGGCTTTTATTGGTTATTTCTTCGCGAGCAGCGCCGTACAAATTGCAAAATGCTTCATTACATCGTTCGATGTTGAAATTTGAATCAAGGATGAGGATGCCGTCTCCCGCTGAGTCGAGTAGTGCATCCAGCCGTTTTTTTTCATACGTCACCTGCCCGTATAACTGGGCGTTGAACACGGCAATGGCAGCCTGGTCGGCGAAGGATTGCAGCAGGCTTCGGTCATTGGGAGTGAAAAGATCGGCATAATTACGGAAAATAAAGATCACACCAATGACCTGTCCGTGGGCGGCAAGTGGCAGCCCCGTGCCGTTGAGCAGACCCATACTGGCGGTGTAGGTCAGTTCCTTTAACATGCGGTTGAGTTCGGTCACATCCAATTCGCGGACTTTTTCTTCTGCAAGCAATGGAGTTAAGTAAGAGAGAAACGCCGGGGCAATGCCATGTGCCGCAGCGACGCGCCAGCCGTCGGGTAGTTTGAGCGCGATGATCCCCGCCTGTCCGGCTAGCATTTCAATGGAGACACGCAAGATGCGTGCCATTAGTTTTTCAAGGTCCAGTTCCTGGGTTAAGAGACGTGAAATTTCCAGCAGGTAGTCGCGTTGGCGCACCCGAAAATCTGGCAGCATGGAGGGGACAATGGACATGACTTTTTTATTTTATCACCGGCTCGCTTGAAAGTCGTAAGAGTTCTGTAAATGAAATTCAGACCTTTTTGTCTATTTTCGGCAGCGCCTTGCAAATTTGCATAGATTTTACCTATGTTAAATAGTCAATTAGTACTAGAATTATTGACAATCTAATACGGATGCAATGACCCTGTAATTTCTGTATCTGGTCGCTTATCCTGAGTCTTTTTTCTCATTCTTTTTTCTGCAGGACAGAATCCAGGCGAGCAAGTAGCGAAACCGACCGTATATCACCAGCCTATTGGCATGGTGAATTTTCGGTATGGAGAAAAGGTGTTATGCAGAAGAGACTGGGTGTGGTGGCTCGCTTATTTTTCATTGTTATTTACATCGCTTCACTTGTAGCGCCATTGCAATCAGTAAGTGCTGCAAGTACATCACCGCAAGCGAATCGACTATCCAAAGAAGTAGGGGAGAAACAATTAACCGCTTCGAACTTCCCCGATCCTGCTTCTGATCTCCAGACTTCAGCCGCCCCGGGACCCAAACCTGCCCCTGGCGGCTCTTTTGTAGCTTCTCAGGAAGACTTTGCCTCTCAAAACAATGCGGTGGTCATGGGACCATATTCAGTCGGCGAGGAGACTCAGTCTCGCGTCGATCCATTGATCGGAGTCCCGGCACCGGCAAGTGCGGCACCTTTCCCAACAAGCAGCAATTTTTCTAGCGGTCTAACTATTACGCCGATCACCGCTTACAACGCCATCGTTGACTCAAATGTATTGGCGCCATCATCTTATGGACCAAACTCGGCAACGGTTGGTGCAAAATACTGTAATACCAGCAGCTCCGCCATCACGAATGTGTGGGCGTATATCGGGTCTTACAACTCTGGCACGCCCTCTTCCAGTACGCCGGGTATTTATCCGCGGCGTACGACGATTGCAGAAAACCCGGGCTTGAATGGCGCTACTGCCACCGATTACGGTGACACCACCCGCATTTATGCCTTGAAGCACGAGGGCGGTTCAGTAGGTACATCAGATGCTTCGCGTTATATCGGCACATTGCAGCCCGGCGAATGTCGGACGCAATACTGGCTTGTCTCTTATCCACGCAAGGCGTTGGTGGGAGGTAATTGGGTGTCGGTCACCGGTGGTGTAAAACCGGATGATGATCTTTGGCTGCAATACGATTTTTGGGGACGTTCCGGTTCGGAGGTTTCTCCTTCGTACGAGTATTACAGCCGCTACCTCACCATGCGCAATGAGATCTCTGCCATGGCGAACAAGATCTGGCCTAACGGCGATAATAAAGTACCGGATGAGTACGTGCAGGCGATACAACTTGCCACAGGTTGGAGTACCTGGACGCCCGGCGGAACCGGGGTAGCCTATCCCGGTCAGACGGCGACCAGCCAGGGCATTTGGTACGACTTTGGTGTTGTGGGAGCTGGCTTTGACAATAATGGAGATCTGGTTCCAGACCGTAATGCCTGGGTTCAGCCGATCGGTGATGCCGGAGCATATGACCCGGGGTGTTTCCGTCTGGTGCGCACGTATGGTATCGTGATCGTCAAGCTCAATGACGGCACAGAGATGCTGATACCCTTTGTTGATCAGACCTATTTTGAAAATATTCCCGAAAACAACACCGGTGCAGTCGGTTTGGTTTATTACGAATACGCCGCCCTCGATGGTGCTTGTTCGGCAGGATTAACCCCTTATCAGGAAGTGGCATCGGGGTATGACAATGAAAAGTTCAATGCCGACTTTGGTGCAGGCACTCCGCCACTCCAAAGCCAGGAAACGAATATGACCATTGATAAGACCGGTCCAACTTCTGCCAGCACGAATTCGACTGTCACTTACAATTTGCAATTTGCGTTTCCTGAATCCTCCTCCAGTACCATGGTGATCTCTGTTGGCAGCCCCTCAGTGGGAATGCCGTTGGTGATCTCTGATGCGATTCCAGCAGGGATGGCATTTCTGGGTCCTGTCAGCTCAACTGTGACAATGACCAACTATACATCCGCAACGCTGACTGCGAATGTGCTGTATTCCACGAACAGCGGCGCAACCTGGTCTTCGACGCCGCCTGCAAACGGCACGATCAGCAATCCATCTGCCAACCAGCAGATCATTATCCAGTGGTGGCTTCCGGAACCGATCACCCAAAAGCCTCAAGGCGGTGGGACGGTATATGGTTCGGTCTCGTTCTCTGCCACCTCACCCAATTCTGCCACTCCGCCGCCAGTGGTGGAGAACACCGGTTGTTTGAAACTGGGCAATGGACCCAGCTTCGAGTGCGATACCACCTCAACCCTGATAAGCGGCTCTTATTCTCTGAGTGGAACCGTGTTCTGCGATGATGGCATTCAAACTTCCTCATCTGGTCCGTGCAGTACCGGAACTGCGGCAAGCACGCTTGGTAACGGTACTCTGGATGCTGGTGGTGGCGAACCCGGTATGCCGAACGTATCGGTCTATTTGTATTATGACTCTAATTCAAGCGGGAGTTGGGATGCGACCGATCTGGTTGTTGATTCCACCAAAGTGACCGATGCCTCAGGCAACTATTCGTTCACGGGGCTTCCAGCCGGAACTTATTTCACTAAAGTCATAACGAGCGATACTGACATTCAATCCACCTATGGCATCACTACGCCCGATACCCGCAAAGGCACGATCACAAATGCAAATATCACCGGGTTGAACTTTGGTTTTGCCCCGCCGCTTACTATTAATAAAAGCCTCCATTCGTTTGGGACTTTTTATGTCGGCGATATCATCAATTACAACGTCACCCTGACGAATAACCTTCCCGGCGGTTCCGGGACGGGAAATTCCTGTACATATAAGATCTGGTCATCGGTCGTCGTTCCCGATAATTCCAGTACTCCTCCGGGTGGCGGTTCTGCCAATGCCCAGTGGGTTAGCCCGTCCAATGCCGGCGGGAAACCAGATGGCGTGTTTGCCTACACCGACCTTTCCAATAACGAAAATATCGTTGGTTTGAAGGGCTTCAATATCGATCCAACTCTTCTCCCTGGAACGATAACCAATGTTAAATACCTTGTTGAGTTTAATGTCCGCTCCCCGCTTGCATCCGATGCGTCTTTCACAGTCACCACATACTATAACAACCTTGCAAATACCTCTGTTGCGCCTGTTTACAACGGTTCGGCATTCCCCGGCGGATTGGGTACTGCCTATTCGGTTCAGTACGATGTCACCGCTCTTAAGACATGGACGGCGGCTGACTTCGCCAATAACAGCACAGGTCTTCAGATCAGAGCTGCCAAAGGAACAGGTTTCAATTCTGGCAATATGAACCTGGATGCCGCGGCATTCCTTGTAACTACCAACCAACCATGCCCGAACAGCAGTGCCACCACTCTGAACCCGGTTCCCCTGACTGATGCGTTTGATAACACCAAATTTACATTTGTCTCTGCCGATCCCCCG
>JBAIYF010000509.1:0-6165 GCA_037916115.1 Anaerolineales bacterium | reverse complement strand
GGTTTGGTCTCGCAAATATTGGTGGACGTGCTGTAGACCGGCTCACAATCTTCGAGTGAGATCAATGCGCTGGCAGTGGGCAGCAGCATGGCGATTTCTTTCTCTTTTTTCTCAGTGCCTGCCAGGCGTAGGTAATATCCTTCGCATTGTGCCGCGCGATTCAAGTTGCACATCGGCTGTTTGACCCATTCCCTGTAAATGATCGTCCCACAATAACGATAGATTTCATCTGGTGTGGGAACACCGTCGTGCTCGATAATGATCGAACAGACCTCGGCGCGGTCTTTCCAGCGCGAGAGGTCCCAGTCGTAGGCGGTGTATTCAACTGTGACGATGGAATAGCGGTCGGGTCCGGGTGGGGGAAGGGGATCGGCAGGCAGGTCTGAAGCGGGCAGGGCGCCAAAACTGACCAGCAGGTTTGAGGCTGCGATCAGAATTAAAAAGAGGCGGCGTGTCCAGCGTCGGCTTGCCATTAAATAAAAAATAGTCCCTTGTTGTTTATTATATAACAAGGGACTATTTGTGTGTCGATTTATTTCTTTTCGCTATCCATCGATTCGTAGGTTTCGAGGTCGCGTTTGAGGTTGCGGTTGCGGATGTATACGCTGAGCAGGTAAATGCCCATGGTGACAAAAGACACCACGAAGCCGGCGATCATATAGCCATCAGTATTTGCAGGTCCCATGATTTTCTCCTTACATTGAAACTTTCAACTTAAGCTGTTCAACTTTCTCTTCCAAGCCGCCGAGGCGGATACGGTGCCACATCAGGCTTATGAAGATGATGGTGAAGGCGCCCAACGCAACGAACATGGATGTGAGCATGGTGGGGGTCATGTCGAAGCCGCCCTGTGCTTCAGCACTGGCAGTGCCGATCACAACCGGGTGAATGGTGCGGAACAGGCGGATGACCATGAAGGTGATCGGTGCGCTCAAACCACCGAGCAGGGCATACACGGCGCCAAAGCGGGCACGCTTTTCGGGGTCTTCAATACCGGCGCGCAGCATGAAGTATGCGATGTAGATCAATTCGGTCACGGCAGCAGTGGTCAGGCGCGGGTCCCATGTCCACCAGGTGTTCCAGGCGGGGCGAGCCCAGATGGAGCCAAGCACAATGGTGATGAAGAAGAACATGGTGCTTACTTCTACAGCGGCAACTTCAAAACGATCCCACTTCATATCTTTCGTGACGAGATAAGCAATGCCGGAGACAGCCGCCAGCACAAAGCCGACCAGCCCGACCCAGGCGGTCCCAACATGGAAGTAGAACACACGTTGGACGTTGCCCATTACCGCTTCGGTGGGCGCAAAGAACAGCGCAAAATAAGTAGCGACACCAATGCCAATGACGGAAAGCACATCAAGAATGGTGAGCGCAATGGGTTTGGATTGCATAATAAAACTCCTTTATAGAATTTTAGTTTTAGATCTTGAATTAGAACTTGAAAGATGAAGCGTGGGCTGAAAACTACAATGAAATTGGGCTGTAGATTTTAGAGATTTAATCCAGCGCTTCATACCTGACTTTGAGTTTGATAGGGCAAGATATTATCTTGTCCTACTCCTCCACCACGTAATCGAAGACCATGAACGAGGCGGCGAGGAAGATCACATCGTACACGATCAGCAGATTGAGCGGCGTAAGGATCTCTTCAAAGGGCAGTCCTGCCACGATGCCGCCGCTCGCTTTGACGGCTGCCAGCAAAACCGGTACCGCTACAGGGAATAACAAAATTGGGAGCAAAACGTCACGCGTGCGGGTCTGCACCGACATGGCGGAGAGCAGCGTGCCGACCGAGATGTATCCGATCGAGCCGAGCAGCAGAACGCCAATGAACTCCCACTGGAAGATGCGAGTCTCGTTGTAGAGCATGGCATACAGCGGAATGACGATGGCCTCGACCACGAGCATGAACGCCAGATTGCTGATGGCTTTGCCGAAGAAAATAGCGGAGCGGTCCACCGGTGCGAGCAGGAGACCATCCATACAGCCGCGGTCTTTTTCGACCGCCATCGAACGGTTCAATCCAAGCGTACCGGCGAAGGCGAAGGTCGTCCACAGTACACCCGCCGTTACAGACTGGCGCACTTTTACATCCAGTTCGAGGGCGAAGTTGAAGATGAGGATGACGAGCATGGAAAAGACCAGCATGGCGGAGAGCAGTTCGCGAGAGCGGAATTCCGCGGCGAGGTCTTTGTGGGCAATTGCAAAAACAGCCTTTAAAAAGGAGGGGGTGGGTTGGTTCATGAATGTGTCTCCAGGGCTTTCTTGTAAAAATCGAGCAGGTTCGAGTTCTTGAAATCTTCACGCGAACCAGAGGAGACGATCACGCCGCGGGTGAGCACATCGAAGCGGGTGGCAAGGTCTTCGGCGCGGGCGAGGTCGTGCGAGGTCATCACCACGGTACGTCCCTTTGCGGCGACGGAGCGCAGTACCTCATCAAGCATTTCCGAGGCATCCTGGTCGAGACCGGTGTACGGCTCATCGAAAAGGACCACTTCCGGGTCGTGGATGATGGCGCGCCCAATGGCAAGGCGCTGCTGCATGCCGCGTGAGAACGTGCGGACCAGATCTCTGCGGCGGGCTTCCAAACCGACCATGCCAAGTACTTCGGTGATGCGTGCCGCTTGATTCTGTAAGCCGTACATGCGCGCATAGAATTGCAGGTTCTCTTCGGCGGTCAGGTCGGGGTAGAGCAGCGGCATATGTGAAACCACGCCCAACCGTGCGCGAACTTTGGCAGATTCGTTCGGAAGGGAGTATCCGGCTACTTGGACACTTCCCAGGCTTGGGCTGGAGAGTGAGGCGAGAATTCGCAGGAAGGTGGTTTTGCCTGCGCCGTTCGGTCCTAGCAGGGCAACGAACTCGCCGGGCTGGACGGTGAAGTCCAGCCCTTTGAGAATTGTCTTTAATCCAAATCGTTTGACAAGTTTTTTGACTTCGATCATGGAGGGTTCGTGATAAGTAATTGGTAATTACCAATTACTTATCATCCTTTTCTCTTCAGTGCGTTCATCAATTCGGCGCGGCGTTTTTTGTAGGCTTCATCGTTGATTTTTCCGGCGCGGTGCAGGTCGTCGAGGGCGATGACGGCATCCATGAGGGATTCTGTATCTTCATAGGTCTCATCATCTTCGTCCTCGTCGTCAGATTCTTCATTTATATCTTCATCATCTTCTTCTTCCTTCTTGTTGCGGTCGCGCCAGTAGAGGAAGATGCCCGCAAGGATAAGGGTTACACCAAAGGCTCCAATACCGATCAACACGGTTTGATTCTGGGTGATGTCGGGTGATTCGGTTGTGGTGGTGGGTTTGCCGGTAACGGTGAAATCAAGTGTGCCGCCGTTGGCAATAGGAGCGGCGTTGTAGACGTGGAAGTTCGTGCCCTGAAGGTTTTGAACACCTGCATCGGTCAGAGTTGCACCCTCCGCTTCCATGCCTTCGGGCAGGAAAATGGTCACTGAATTGACCGGCAGGGTGAACGGAAAGCTAAGCTCCACGTCGTTGGAATTGGCAATTGAAGCAAAGGCGATCAACCCATAGGGGGTTTCGCTCGGCGGCATGATGAAATTGCTATTGTCTTCCGTCGGCAGGAATGGTGCACTGCCATCGGTGGCTTCGTACCCCATGCCAGTTGCACCTGCAGGGAATGGCGCGAACGGTATGGCTTCCCCTTCTTTCACAGGTACGACCAGAGCTTCTTCACTGCTGTTGTTAAAGAAGTAGACCGAATAGACCAGGGGTTGTTCGCTGGCGAAGTCGAAGAAGATCTGAACTTCTTCGGCAGTGAGGATGTTGAAATCGTCGGTCGTGTTGTATAACACGATGGGGGAAAGGACAAGTTCGGTTGCACCGGCAGGGACGACGGCAAACTCGGTCTTGTAGCTGATGCCATCCACGGTTATCTCTGCAAGATAAATTTGATTTTCGAGCAGGTCTGCTTCAAAAGCATAGGTGCCATCGGGATTAATGTCGCTTTGAAGATTGAGGATCTCCGTCGGACCGGCGCTGGGGTCGCTGCCGTGGTCAAAGCCGCGCAGGGTGACCTTCAACCCGGCGGGAAGTTCCTTGCCGGAACGGTTATCGATCGTGCCGGTGATGGCGCTGGCGGAGGCGGCTTCGGTCGCTTCTGGCGTGACTTCAGCCTGGGGGGTGCCATCGGCAGGTGTTGACTCTGCGGCGGGGGTGGTCGCAGCTTCAGTGGAAGCCGGGGTTTCGGTCGCTTCAACCGCTACCGGCGCGGCAGGAGCCGCAAATCCCAACGTGCGGATGTATGCCGCCACCGCGAAGGCTTCGTCATCGCTGAAGTTACTTCCAAAGGCAGGGAAACCACCTTCTCCGCCTTCCCGCATCAATTGAATGATCTCAGCTTTGGAGAGCGCCGACATCATTTCAAGATTGGCAAAGGCAGGTTCACAACTGGGGCAATTTTCTTCAAAGAGCGTCTTGCCCAGTTCGATCTGTTCGGGGGTGGTTTGCAGCATGAGCGCGTACGAGACCACATCCCAGCGTTCCTGGTCGGTCAGGCTGACGAAGGGCGGCATGAAGCGTTCAATCCGTCCTTGTGTGACGACGGTGTACCACTCCGAGGGGGTGGCTTGATCGGCGAATTCAGGCAAACCAATGGGGATGACCGAAACGGGCAGGTCTGCGCTTTGCGGTCCATTGCCCAAGCCGGTATCGCCGTGACAGGCGGCGCATTTTTCAGCATAGATGGCTTTGCCGTTTTCGATATCCGGCGCCTGCTCAGGGTAAAGCGGACCGAGCGTTGGCACCGGTGTGGGCGGAACATAGTCGGGGGGCGGGGTGACATCTGCCGCGAGGGTCTGGTTGCATGCGGCGAGCAAAATTGCTGCAAAAGCAAATAAAAAGATATGGCGTAATTTCATGAATTCCTCAAGGTGGGAATTGGAGATTGATAATTAGTAAATGGTAATTACCGATCTCCAATCACTGTTTACCATTTACTTCAAAGACTTCCCGCAGGACGGGCAGAAGTTATCGGCAGTCAGCACAGGTTTGCCGCACGAAGGACAGAACCCGGCAGATTTGCTCTTGTGCTGTTTGCGGCGCGCGGCGATCATGGCTTCAAGATCGTCATCGCTGATCTCAGCCGCGGCAGAGGAGGCATCTGCACGTTTGGCGGCTGCGGCAGTTTCAATGCGCGATTCTGCATTGCGGGCAGATGCGGCACGCGGCTCCAGTTCATCCAATTTGCGCAGGATCTCAGCGCCTCTCTTGAGCAGTTCAACGCGCTGTTCGGGGTAATCTTCGGCGGGAATCTTGCCGAGCTTGAAGTCGAAATCCAATTCCTGCAGCGAGTTGATCACACGATCGCGTTCGGCTTTCAATGCTGAAATATCATGCATTTCCGTGGTGGATAGTTTGCGTGTGCGAGTCGTAAAAGGCAGGTAAAGATACATGCCGACGATGATGAACACCGCCAAAATAAGAAAGATAGAACCCAGTTCCATGATGCCCCTATTCCGCGTTCGCGATAAAAGCTTGAATTTCCGCCACCGAAGCGAACGGACCGATCTTGATCTGGCGTAACACACCGTCACGGTCGATCAAATAAGTTTCGGGCACGCCCATCTGGCGGTTCAAAATGCTCGAGATGTTCGATTGCAGGTCGGGCGCGTTGGGGAAGGTGATCCCAAACTTCTTCAAGTAGCCAAAAGCGCCTTCGGGTGTATCCACATAATCCACACCAATGAAAACCACATCGCCGCCGTCCTTGTACAACTGCCAGGCTTCCTGCAGGTCGGGCGCTTCCTGCTCGCAAGGCTTGCACCACGATGCCCAAATATTGATGACCACGATCTTGCCGCGTAGGTCAGAGAGTTTCATTTGAGGCGTGCTGTTGTACTCATACCCTTCAAAAAAAACAAGGTCAAAATCAGGAACGGGTTTGCCGACTTCCGCCATGGGGTTGCTGGCACGGTTCAAACCGAAACCCACCAGCACGAGCAGTCCCACCAAAAATACCCAAATGGTGACCTGCGCCCAGAGCGGCACGCTTTTTCTTTGTGGAGCATTTGTTTCTGTCATTACATTCTCCGATAATCAGACCTGACAGGTATTTGAGCCTGTCAGGTCTATAAAATATTATTTTCTGTTCTTTAACTCTTCTTCAAGACGCCTGATATATTCATCATCACTGGTG
>JBAIYF010000508.1:0-3507 GCA_037916115.1 Anaerolineales bacterium | reverse complement strand
ACATAGGCGGGTCCCGAACCGGAGAGCGCTGTTGCCATGTCGAGATAGCTTTCATCTTCCACAAAAACTTCCTCGCCCAATGCGCCAAGAATGGCACGGGTCATTTCCTGCTGCTCACCAGTCACTTCTTTGGATGCGGTCCACACCGTGATGCCTTCGCCGATCTGACCGGGTGTGTTGGGCATGGAACGCACGATGGCTTTGTGCTTGAGCCCTGCACCGATCTTCTTGATGGTCGCGCCTGCAATAATGGACAGGACCAGCGCATCAGAACGGATGCCTTTCAGTCCCTTCATTACTTCGGTCAGCCGCTGCGGTTTGACGGAGAGCACCACCACGTCCGCTTCGTGAATGGCGGCAGAGTTATCGGTGGTGAATTGGATGCCGTATTTCTTGTGCAGTTCTTCCCCCCGTTCCTCGCGCGGCCCAGAGGCGGTGATGTTTTTGGCGTCTGCCAGTTTTTTGTTGAGCAGTCCGGCGATCATGGCTTCTGCCATCACACCGGGACCGATGAATGCGATTTTCTTTTTAAGCATGGTTTTCTCCAAATGGGCAGGGTTTTGCCTGCCAGTTCTCTGCGATCTCAAGCGCTTCTCTCGCTGTGGCATACATCTTGTTTTGAAATTCGGGGGAGTAGTTGTATTTCACAATCGCCTCGGCAAATTCATCTTCGTCCACGAGCCGGGCGGGGTTGGGCAGTACTTTGGAAATATCCAGTTCGTGGTCTTTGAAGCTCATGACCCCATCCTTGAACTCGGGCGGCGAAGCGATGTTGAGATAAATGTGTACCAATCTACCATCTGTCTCAAAGACTTCGAGTAAATTGTAAAATTTCTCGAACCAATAATAGGCACGATAGTGATGGACGATTGGATGATCCTCGCCTTTGATGTTGAATACAGATGATCCGGCCGGGGCAATGGTGATCACTCGATCTGCGGTCACTTCTTCGATCACGGTTTTGAATCTCCGGTAAACCGTCCCGTCGGTCTTGCAGACATGCACAGGCAAAATGTCACCAACTCTTAAGTTCATCATCGCAAGTATTATAAAAGAAAGGTGTCTCAAACAGGGTTCGCCCCGGGTATTTACAGGGACGTAACTCTTGAGGAAAAATAGGGTTTTTGATATTGAAATTTCAAAAACCCTATTTCATATTTCAAGGAGTTGAACCATGAACGAGTACATCACCGTTTGGAAGAAGTTTGCAGATTTTAACGGACGTGCCCGGCGCAGAGAGTACTGGATGTTTGTTTTGTTCAACATCATTGTATCTTTTGTTCTTGGCTTTGTTGATGGCATGCTTGGGCTGACCACCGACAGCGGGCAGGGCTTCATTAGCGGCATTTACTCGCTAGCTGTTATAGTGCCGACCATTGCAGTGGGTGTGCGTCGCATGCACGATACGGGACGCTCAGGTTGGTGGTTGATCGTTCCGATCATGAACCTGATCTACACCTTAACCGACAGCCAGCCGGGCGCAAATGAATACGGACCTAACCCAAAGGAAGTGGCAGCCTAAATTATAGGTCGATCTTCGTACGGGGCGGCTGCCCATGTTGGGCTCCGTTCCTGCCGCTGCAGAAAGCGGCTTGAGCAGTAAATTAATAAAAAGGTGCCGGAAGTATTAATCTTCCGGCACCTTTTTATTTCATAAAACTTACTCTTTCACTTCGCCGTCCACTACGTTGCCATCCGGTGAGGGTCCACCGGCAGGTTGTGCCTGCCCGCCCTGCCCTTGAGCGTACAACTGCTGGCTGAGGGCATGGAAGGTGTTCTGCAATTCTTCGGTCAACTTCTTGATGCGCTCCACATCATCGCCTTGAGCAGCTTGCTTCAGGTCGTTGACCTTGGTCTCTATCGCACCGCGTTCAGCGGATGGAACCTTATCGCCGAGTTCGCGTAATGCCTTCTCGATCTGATACGTGAGATTGTCCGCATCGTTCTTGACCTGGATCAATTCGCGGCGCTTCTTGTCGGCGGCTTCGTTCTGCTTGGATTCCTGCACCATGCGCTCGATGTCGCTCTTGTTGAGGTTGGTCGAGGCAGTGATGGTCACCTTTTGTTCCTTGCCTGTGGCTTTATCTTTCGCTGTCACATGCAGAATACCGTTCGCGTCGATGTCGAAGGTCACTTCGACCTGCGGAACGCCGCGCGGTGCCGGTGGGATGCCATCGAGGCGGAAGCGTCCGAGACTCATGTTGTCCTGTGCCATGGGGCGTTCGCCTTGCAGCACGTGGATATCTACAGCGGTTTGGTTGTCCGCGGCGGTGGAGTACACCTCGGTCTTGCGGACAGGGATGGTGGTGTTGCGTTCGATCATCACAGTCATCACGCTGCCCATGGTTTCAACGCCGAGGGAGAGTGGGGTCACATCGAGCAGGAGGATATCTTTGACATCGCCGCCGAGTACGCCGCCTTGAATGGCAGCGCCGACTGCCACAACTTCATCGGGGTTCACGCCTTTGTTGGGTTCTTTACCGTTGGTCAACTTGCGAACCAGGTCCGCGACCATGGGCATACGAGTGGAGCCACCAACCAGAACAACTTCATCGAGTTTGTCCGCGGTCATGCCGGCATCTTTCAGTGCAGCTTCGAACGGTTTGCGGCAGCGCTGGAGCAGGTCTTCGGTCATCTGCTCAAATTTGGAGCGGCTGAGTTTCAATTGCAAGTGTTTGGGTCCAGAGGCATCGGCAGTGATGTACGGCAGGTTGATCTCGGTTTCCATCACGGTCGAAAGTTCGATCTTGGCTTTTTCTGCGGCTTCGCGCAGGCGCTGTAATGCCTGGCGGTCCTGGCGCAGGTCGATGCCCTGTTCTTTCTTGAATTCATCGGCTGCCCAGTTGGTGATGCTCTGATCCCAGTCGTCGCCGCCGAGATGAGTATCACCATTTGTGGCTTTTACTTCAATAACGCCTTCGCCCACTTCGAGGATGGAGACGTCGAACGTACCACCGCCAAGGTCGAAGACAAGGATAGTTTCATTCTTCTTTTTATCGAGTCCATACGCCAACGCAGAAGCCGTCGGCTCGTTGATGATGCGCAGCACTTCCAAACCTGCGATCTTGCCGGCATCCTTGGTCGCCTGGCGCTGGCTGTCGTTGAAGTACGCCGGGACGGTAATGACCGCCTGCGTAACAGGTTCGCCGAGATACGCCTCAGCATCCGCCTTGAGCTTGCCCAACACCATCGCGCTGATTTCTTGCGGTGAGTATTCCCTTCCATTGACCGGGATCTTCACACGCACATCGCCGGTGGGACCTTTCACCACCTGGTAGGGAACCATTGCGCGTTCAGATTCGGTCTCTTCGTAGTGACGCCCGATAAAGCGCTTGATGGAATAAATAGTATTGTCTGCATTGACCACAGCCTGGCGCTTGGCGGTCTGCCCGACCATGCGTTCACCGTTCTTGTTGAACGCAACAACGGAGGGGCACAAACGTCCACCTTCTGCTGTAGTGATGACAGTAGGAGAGCCGCCTTCCATCACGGAGACGACACTGTTGG
>JBAIYF010000507.1:0-3205 GCA_037916115.1 Anaerolineales bacterium | reverse complement strand
TATCTATTTGGAAAAACCGTGATTGGTGAAGGGAATGTGATCGGTCCAAATTCCATTGTGCGCAATTCGACCATTGGCAACCGATGCAAAATCTTGTCTTCGGATCTTGAGGGCGCCATTCTGGAAGATGAGGTGGATATGGGTCCGTTTGCACGATTACGCAAGGGGGCTCATCTTGGCAAGCATGTTCATATGGGGAATTTTGGTGAGGTCAAGGATTCGTACCTTGCCGAAGGCGTAAAGATGGGGCACTTCTCTTATATTGGAAATGCCCAGATCGGTGCGAATACGAACATTGGCGCAGGGACGATTACCTGCAATTACGATGGCGAAAAAAAACATACCACAGAGATCGGTGAAGATGTCTTCATTGGCTCGGATACCATGCTGGTTGCGCCCGTAAAATTGGGCAATGGCTCACGGACGGGTGCGGCGGCGGTCGTCACCAAGAATGTTCCGGATGATACTCTTGTGGTTGGTATGCCTGCCCGGGCGATCCGTAAACTCGAACGAAAGCAAGGGAAAAAATAAAGAGCTGAAAATGACAATCACAAAAGAAGAAAAACAATCGCTGATCGACCTTGCAAATGAAGCACGCCGCAGAGCGTACGTTCCTTATTCAAATTATCCCGTTGGTGCTGCCTTGCGGACAAAGAGTGGGCGAATCTACACTGGTGTCAATGTTGAGAACGCCGCTTACCCACAAACCATGTGTGCTGAGCGTGTAGCCATATTCAAGGCAGTTTCCGAGGGTGAGACAGAATTCGAGATCATTGCTGTTGTGACAAATAATGGCGGCTCTCCGTGCGGCGGATGCAGGCAGGTCATGGCTGAGTTTGCACTGGATATGATCGTCTTGTTTGGGAATGGCAAGGGTGAACTGGTTAAGGAGACCAGTGTTGATGAACTTTTACCCGGGGCTTTTGTTCCCAAACATTTGGTGACAGAGATCTAGAGCGGTCTTTGTAATAACCAAATGACCGATTTTCGTTCCTTCCGTGCTTCAGCCATTGTTCTGCGTCATGCAGACTGGGGCGAGGCAGACCGCCTTCTGACTCTTTATACTCGTGAGCAGGGTATGGTGCGAGCATTGGCTAAGGGGGCACGAAAGCTGACCTCCCGCAAGGCGGGGCATTTACAGCCATTTACCCATATTACAGTGCAGCTTGCAAAAGGACGCGACCTGCTCATTGTCACACAAGTGGAGACGGTCAATGCTTTTCTGCCGCTACACGATGACCTGATCAAGACCGGGCATGCGGCTTATGCCGTGGAACTACTCCTGCGCTTTTCTTATGAAGATGAAGGCGCTAACCCGTCTTTGTTTCGGTTGTTGTTGGAAACGCTGGACCGCATTCAAAAGGAAGACGATGCCTGGCTTCCCATTCGTTATTATGAGATGCGCCTGTTGGATGCGGTTGGGTTTCGTCCGCAGTTGTTTGAATGTGCAAATTGCGGGCGAGAGATCTTGCCTGAAGACCAGTTCTTTTCATTCATGGCAGGAGGAGCGGTTTGCCCGCGCTGTGGGGAGGGGCTTCCCAACCTCACGCGTATTTCGCTGGAAACGCTTAAGTATTTTCGGCATTTCCAACGCTCAAACTATAAGGATGCTTCACGTGCACGCCCCAGCCCTGATGTCCAGAAAGAGGCGGAAACACTTATGCAGAGATACTTTTCCTACTTGTTGGAACGTGAATTGAACACGCCCGGCTTTATAAAAAAAGTCCGAGCCCAATAAAAAATGCCGGCTTATTTGCCAGCATTTTTTCGTTTTACTCTTTGGATCATGGAATTACTGAGTTGCTGCGTATTTATCGGGGTCGATGCCGAAACGATGTCGGATGCATAACCAAGTTTTCGCATGGCGATACGACGTACCCAACTAAGAACCGCCTTCGCTGACGACTCCCCTTCGTATGGCATGGGTGTGGTGGCAGAGTTCATAATGGCGGTGCGTAGAGCCTGTGCAGTTTTGCCGGGGAATTCCGTCCGCCCCGCGCCGATTGCCCAGTAAATGTGCGCGTCACTGGAGGCGATCTTTGCAAATGGCAGGAATACCGATAATTTGCGCGCCACTTTATCGAAATTTTGCGTACCCATGTTGTGTGTTTCGATGCCTTTGAGCGGGATCTTCGCATATGGGTTTGCCAGTGCTCCGAGTACGGCTTCCATGGTGAGGCTGCCTGGCAGGTTGTTGAACGGATGGGGGATGATCGCGATACCATCCTGTTCGCCGATATGCAGCAGCGTATCAATGAGGGACATGCCCGCGGGAGGCAGGGTTTTGATAAAGAGCGCAACAAGATGCCCGTCTTTTGTGCTCACCTCCGCGCCAGGGATGACTTCAATGCCAAATTTTGGCGCGAGCTGCTGGGCTTCTAGTGAGCCGCGAATTTCGTCATGGTCCGTGATGGCGATCACATCAAGACCGACATCAACGGCTTGTTTGAGAATTGCGCGCACAGTGGTGGTTGCGTCGTTTGAGTAAATGGAATGGATGTGAAGGTCTGCGGTGCCCATTGTGGTCTCTGCTTTTCTTTCAAAACAAATGTCCACGCGACGAATGTCACGATGGTTTCTTAAGATTCTCCGTAAAAAGGAATTAGAACCAGCATCACTTGATAGCGAAAGGGTCTTGCTAGTCCGCTTCTTGCGAACCGATGCTTGTATCAGCGAAATGAAAACTCCCCACGCTGGAAGGGTTCTTCTGTCTCTCGTGCCGCGATGATACCATAACCCAACGTGTACCGGATTATATAAAAAACAGGGCATTTGTAAAATGCCCTGTCTGTCCTATTTAGTCAGTTGCCGCTTGTACCGCTACCGGCTCGATGGTTCTTCGCCAGAAGAATGCCCAGTACATAAGCACTGCGATAATGTAGAGGGTGATGGTACCCATGAACGCCGGTCCAAACCCGTACTTAACCTGCAGCCATCCGCTGATGGTGGGACTGAACGCCCAACCAAAATTCCAAGCCATGCTGGTGAGGCTTGCCACTGTGGCGCGCCCGGAGGGATCAACATTTTCCATGACGAACGCCTGATAGACGGGGCTGCTCATATTCATTAATGCAAGGCGGATGTAATAACTCGCCGCACCTACCCAGAATATTGGTGAGAAACCCAGTAAGATGAGGAATGGGATGGAAAGCGCCTGTGTAATGACAACAAGTTGAATTCTGCCGGTTCGTTCTGCCAGCGGCGG
>JBAIYF010000506.1:0-3694 GCA_037916115.1 Anaerolineales bacterium | reverse complement strand
TGCCTGTCCATCTTGTCCCATAGGAGGACGAACCAAGGAGGGGAGAATAAGCTGAGTTAGTCGGCGGGTGCTCCCAATGCACCAGTGGGGGCAGGGGTGCGCTTCAGATCGTCCAAGGATTCGGGAGCAGGTTCCCAATCTTTGGGGTAACCCACAGAGCCCATTTCAGGAATATCCAAACCTTGCAGTTCCACTTCACGGGAGACGCGCAAGACTTTGAACGCTGCCAGCACTTTGAAGAAGACATACGAAAGACCAAAGGCGAAAACAAAAATACTTGTAACTTCTGCGAGTTGAGCAAGGATTTGGGTGGCGCCGCCATAGAGCAAACCGGTTACTGGAGATTCCACGCCATTCCAAGCGGCAGTATCGGGGTTACCGTTGGCGAAGATGCCAACCGCCAGCACACCCCATGCGCCATTGAACAAGTGAACCGGAACCGCACCAACGGGGTCATCAATTTGCCATTTTTCAAGCTGGAAAGTTGCCCAACACACGATCAAGCCAGCGACCAAACCGATCACCACGGCAGCCCATGAGTCGACGAAGGCGCAGGGAGCTGTGATGGCGACCAAACCTGCCAGAATGCCGTTGACAGAAAGCCCTGCATCCGGTTTCTTGCTCGGACCGAGCAGCCAGGCATAGGTCATGGCAGAGATGCCGCCTGCTGCGCCAGCCATCAGCGTGTTGATGGCGGCGATCACAGCGAGATCACGGAAACCGCCTACAAATCCGAGTGAAGAGCCCGGGTTGAAGCCGAACCAACCGAAGAACAGAATGATCGTGCCGAGAATGCCCAGCGACATGCTGTGACCGGGAATGGTGTTGGCAGAGCCGTCTCTATTGAATTTGCCGATACGCGGACCGATCACAATGGCACCCGCTAGAGCGATGGCGCCGCCGATCATATGGACGGGACCGGAACCGGCGAAGTCCACGGCTCCGTTGCCCAGACCAAGACTGCGTCCAAGATTTTGAAGCCAGCCACCGCCCCAGATCCAACCGCCAAGTATTGGGTAGATGAACATGCTCACCCACAGGCTCATCCAGATAAATCCGCTGAACTTGAGGCGTTCTGCCATCGAACCGGTGGGGATGGTTGCAGCAGTATCCATAAAGACCATTTGGAAGAGGAAGAATGCAAGCAACCCGGCGTTTGCACCGAACCCGGCGAGTAAAAATCCACTGCCGCCCAGAAAGCCATGCTGCCCAAAACGGATGAGCGGTTCGGAGAGAAAGCCCGTCCAGTCACCAAGGGTCACTGGCGAGTGAGCCCATTCACCGGCAATGACTCCGGCGCGAGACACTTCAGGGTAGGCCGCATTGACCGCGCCGAATTGGAAGGCAAAACCCACCAGCCAGTATCCAACCGCGCCGATACAAAACACCATCATGTTCATCATCATGGTGTGAACGACATTCTTGTTGCGGGTGAAACCAGTTTCAACAAGAGCAAAACCCGCCTGCATAAAAAAAACCAAAAAGCCTCCCAGGATCATCCAGAAGATATTGAGCCCAAGAGTCAAATCTGCCATTTGTTCGGCAGTAGGACCACCATCATCCGCAAGGGCAGGGCGGACAAGGGTCAGTGCCAGTAAAAATGCGAAGAACAAGGCGGCAAGCCAGCGATTTTTTGATGCATTCATTTTCTCTTCTCCTGATCTGTTACTTTGTGGAACGAATGCCTAAATTTTATGGATGCAAACGAATCCTGCCATTCCCCGCATGGGGCATCTCACGGGTCATTCTTGGACCTCGTGACGGGTACCCGTTTCTTGAGCCTTGTACCCAAATGGGGCATTTTTCCGTGATGTTTGTCAGTTGCCACACTTGGGAGCTTTTCCTATACTGAAATTAACCACCCAAAAGGAGCACACATGACAGAGTCTCGTAAAAAGATCACTCTGCCTTACCTTTTCAAAAAGGCGGCAGACAAACAGCCCATCACCTGGTTGACCTGTTACGACTACCCCACCGCCTATTTGCAGGAACAGGCGGGTATTGAAATGATCCTCGTGGGCGACAGCCTCGGCATGACCATGCTCGGCTACGACTCGACCCTGCCCGTCAAAATGGACGACATGATCCGTCACACGCAGGCGGTACGGCGCGGCGCGCCGACGGCGTTCGTGGTGGGTGATATGCCGTACATGACCTATCAAGACTCGACCGAGAACGCCATCCGCAACGCCGGACGCTTCATGTCAGAGGCGGGTTGTGACGCCATCAAGCTCGAGGGTGGGGCAGCCATGGCGCCGCGCATCAAGGGCATCGTGGATGCGGGCATTCCCGCTATCGGTCACCTTGGGCTGACGCCGCAATCTGTGTCGGCGCTGGGCGGATTCCACCTGCAGGGCAAATCGGCTGACCTCGCCAAAAAGATCGCAGACGATGCCAAGGCGTTGGAAGAAGCGGGCGCGTTCATGATCTTGCTTGAGCTTGTGCCCGACCGTTTGTGTAAGTTGATCACTGAACGGGCAAATAATTGCCTGATCATGTCGCTGGGGTCGGGTCCGAGCGCGCATGGTCAACTGTTGATCTATCACGACATGTTCGGGTTGTACCCCAAGTTCAAACCGAAGATGGCGAAGGTCTTTGGCAATGCGGGCGAAGTCATTCTGAACGGATTGAAGCAATATCATGATGAGGTCATCGGCGGCGCATTCCCCGAGAAGGAAAATTACTTCGGCATGCCCGATGAAGAATTTGACGACCTGATGAAAATGCTCAAAGGCACTCAGTTGCATCGATAACATTTCAGGTGGCAGTCATATCAAGTTGACTGTCACCTCTTTTTATGGAGGAAGAATGGCAAACCTGCAAAAAAGACTCAAGATCTCGAACGACAAACTCAAAGTATTCAACGAAGTGTTATTGAACGGCGACTTGCGAGTGATGAAGGATTTTCTCGCAGTGGTTGGAAAATATGGAACCCCGGAAGAGATCAATAGAAAACACCGTACCTCCCGCAAAATGGAAAATCTTTTCAAGCTGGTCGAAGAGCGCAACCCTGCCTACATCAAAGACCTCAATTGGCTGATCGAACAACGCGACAGCCGTAAATTCATTTCGGTCGCAGACTACAGGCGCAAGGTGCTGGGGGATACGGCAAAAAAGATGAAGTTCAAAGATAAATACGCAGTCACGCGTGAAGTCTCCGCGCTTCAATACTTCCCCTGGGTGCGTGTGATGGCAGAAGAAGCCATTGCCAATAAAACGCTCATGCCCGGGCGTTACATCGCCGTGCGCAAGATGAAAGAATCCGAAGCGGATGGCGACCTGCCCGCTATTGTTGCCGCGCTGGATATCATCGGCGCTTCGTTCGTGGAGACTCTGGATACGAAGGGAACAGACGGCTCAAACCCGCATTTGGGCGGACCCGCCACCATCACCGGATACTTCGGGGGAATTGGTCAGCCCAATGAACATGCCCTGCTTTGGCTGGATGAATTCCTGTATTACTACACCAACTTCGGCGTCCAACATGTTTTGAATTTCAATGCCGGCACGATCCTGTTGGGGTTCCTGCTGTACCGTCTGGGCGTGGATATCAAATTCAAGATCAGTGTGTTCTTCGGCTCCGATAATCCCTACCATGCGCTGTGGATCATGTCGATGGCGAAGTTGTTCGCCAGGGAAGATGGAACCAGTCCGCTCATTGGTTTCAACTGGTCAAATTCGATCAACAACGAGA
>JBAIYF010000505.1:0-1855 GCA_037916115.1 Anaerolineales bacterium | reverse complement strand
GACTTCTTTCCATCCACTTCGATCTCGCCGCTGAACTCGCCTTTGAAAAAATGCGGCACGAAACCTGCCAGCGCATAACACAGCGTAGACTTGCCTGCGCCAGTGGGACCTACAACCGAAACGAACTCACCCTCCTGAATTTGCAGGTTGATATTTTTCAGCACCGGCTCTTTGGTGAGCGGATATTTGTAGGTGAGGTTTTGAATGGTTACGAAAGCCATAGTTTCAGACCGATGGAAACGAGGATGACCGCAATCAGGAACCAACGCACGAGTTTATCGCTGTTGGTGTCGGGAATTTCATGCAGGGAGGTTTTGACATGCCGGGAGGTAAAGCCGCGCGCTTCGATGGCGATGGCACGTTCTTCCACTTCGACCAACGACCCGAACACGAGCGGACCCACCAAGGGAATGAGCGCTCCGGCTCGTTTGAAAAAACTGCTCTCGGTATCGAGTCCGCGTGAGCGTTGTGCGGCGATGATGGTCTGCGCTTTAGCTTGCATTTGCGGCAGGATCTGCAGCGTGGAGATGATGACGTAGGCGAACTGCCCCGGCAAGCCGCGGCGGGTGAGATCAGACATCAACTCGCTGGGATGGGTGGTGAGCAGAAAAAGCGTGAACGCCGAGACCATCACTACGATGCGCATGGCGTTGCTGAATGCCATCAAGAAACTCTCGCGGGTCACATCCAGAAAATAGAACTGAAAGATCACGTCGCTGCCGATGGGTTGGAAGAATGCCTGCATGAGAAAGAGAAAGGTGGCTGCGGGCAGAATGAGCCGGAACGCGGTGGAGAAATATTCATGGCTGACCCTGCCTAGTACACTCAGGAGCGGTACAAACAGCACAGCAAGGATGTGCGGCGTCCAATAATAGGGAATCAGAAAGGCGGTCAGGATGAGCGCCAGCACGATCAGAATCTTGGTGAGCGGGTTGAGACGGTGAATGACGCTGTCGCGCTTGATGTGAAAGGAGAGTCTCTCATGCATGAGCGGAATTATACATCCTGGGCTTTACGTATCGAAAACAAAAATCCCCTTCCCTGTTTGGGAAGGGGACTTGAAGCCGAAACGGCAGAGAACGCTTAGCCGCCCAAAATGCTGCGCAGGGCAAAGGCTGCCACTAGAACGAGCAAGACCACTACAGCAAGCGCAATGTACATTTCGTTCTTACCCGCGCCTTCCACTTCCACCTGATTGGCTTTAGGGTAGCCGCCCACGGTGCGCTTGGGCAAGCCCAGAATGATGGCGAAGGCGATCATGGCGGTTGTGATCTTGTCCACGGGTTCAACCAGGAAGCCCGTGCTGAACACAGCCGACCAAATGCCCTGACCGGTCTGGAGCAGGTAGGCGGTGATGAAGGATGAGCCGCTGGCAGTGATGCCGCCATAAATATAGACCGCGATCGGGGTGGAAACAATGGCGGCGGTCAGCGCAACCACGAAGCCGGTTACAACCACCTTCCACCAACTCTTGAAAAAGCCCCAACCGGCCATGCGTCCAGCCATGTAGCCGATGAAGAACGCCACAGGCCACCAGGGCAGTGCGTTCGGGTCGATGGCAAGCCCCCAGATGATGTTGGTCAGCGCACCGGTCAGCGCGCCTGCCCAGGGTCCCGCCAGAACCGCGACAAGAATGGTGCCGATCGAGTCGAGATACACGGGCAGCTTCAGCAGAACGACGATCTGTCCCACCGCAATGTTGATGGCAATGGCAATGGGAATGAGCACCCATGTTTGGGTATTGAAGTTGTTCTTGATCTTTTCCAGCATGATTTCCTCCGAGTGGATTTGATTGACAAACCTGACAGTGATAACACGCAAACATGCGGGGTGTTACGAACGTGACTTTGCCAGC
>JBAIYF010000504.1:0-2917 GCA_037916115.1 Anaerolineales bacterium | reverse complement strand
TGAAAATCTGCAGCAGACGTTTGAGCGGCAGAGTACGCGGCTCGCCATCGACGAGCGCCAGCATCTGCACGCCAAACGTGGACTGAAGTGCCGTGTACTTGTAAAGCTGGTTCAGCACCTTCTTGGGCTGGGCGCCGCGTTTGAGCTCGATAACGATGCTCATACCACGCTTGTCCGACTCATCGCGCAGGTCGGAGATCTGGTCGATCTTGTCTTCGCGCACAAGTTCGGCAATGCGCTCGATCAGACTGGATTTGTTGACCTGGTACGGAATTTCGGTGATGTTGATCTGATAGCGCCCGGCTTTGGTCTCTTCAATGTGGGCAATGCCGCGCATCACGATGCGTCCGCGCCCGGTGCCGTAAGCCGAGACGATACCTTCCGTCCCGACGATCATGCCACCGGTCGGAAAGTCGGGTCCGTGGACGAACTTCATCAAGTCTTCCACGTTGATATCGTCGATCTTGTCATAGTTATCGATCAGGTAGTTGATCGCCCCTACCAGCTCGCGCAGGTTCTGCGGCGGGATGTTCGTCGCCATACCCACGGCAATACCCGAAGCGCCGTTCAGCAACAGGTTTGGCAGGCGAGCCGGGAGCACGAGCGGTTCCTGCAGCGAGTCATCGAAGTTGGGACCAAAATCCACGGTCTCTTTTTCGAGGTCTTGCAGCATTTCCTCCGCCATCTTTTGCAGGCGGGCTTCGGTGTAACGCATCGCGGCGGGCGCGTCGCCATCTACCGAGCCGAAGTTCCCCTGACCATCCACCAGCATGTAGCGCATCGAAAAATCCTGCGCCATGCGCGCCATCGACTCATAGACCGCCGAGTCGCCGTGCGGGTGGTACTTACCGAGCACCTCACCCACGATACGGGCAGATTTCTTGTAAGATGAGTTCGAGCGCAGCCCCAACTCATGCATCGCGTACAAAATGCGGCGATGTACCGGCTTCATACCGTCACGAGCATCGGGCAGGGCGCGCGCCACGATCACGCTCATGGCGTAATCGAGATACGCCGAACGCATCTGCGCATCAATATCCACCGACTCGACATTTCCAGCGATCATATTCTCTTCAGCCATAAATTATCCTCTTGAGGGCAAAAAATCGAGCGAATCATCCGCTTTTTTCAAAAAAATGACATAAAAAGGACACGAAGACGTGCAAAACTTCGTGTCACATTAGATGAAGAAAGCGTAAATTTATAGTGCAATTATACCACCCCTGTCCGCTTTTTTGGTTTGGATTACGCCCCAGCGTGGCACCCAGCCCAATGGGATGGAACCCGCCTCTTCCCCAGCCCGAGCCGGGTTCCATCCATCAAAAAAGACCCGCGTCTGCGAGTCTTTGTGTGCCGAAGGAGGGACTTGAACCCTCATGAGCGTAAGCTCACTACGCCCTGAACGTAGCGCGTCTGCCAATTCCGCCACTTCGGCATATCCATTTGATTGGCGGGTTGTATTTTATCCCAAACGGGTGGAATGTCAATGTAGGTTGTTTTTTCGAGAGCGGGAACAAAACCAACTTCATGCACGTCATGATGCATAACCCTTTCAGAAATGTATTGTGTTTCAATTACAGTACTGTTAGGGGAGTAACGTTTTGATTATGAATCCGTTATATTTGTATCAAAAGAAAGGAGTTGCAGCATGATCGTTCTCGGCACAGTGGTGGTTGCACTGTTGCTCGCCCTTGCAGGCACAGACGTGTACGTTTCACAGTACAGTCAGGATGAACTCAGCAACATGGGAGTTCAAGAGCAATGATGGAAGACCATCCCATCCCCTAGCCCGGCGCACTTTGGAAGACGCGCCGGGCTTATTTTTTGCCTCCTTCTCCCTACCGAGCGGTAGGTAAATCCGATTTGGGATATAATACGCAGGTATTCTGGGCGTTCAACCAGCGCCATACAGTAAGGAAATTGAGATGCAAATCACCCCGCTTTATACCGCAGTTGAGAGACAAATCGACCTAAAAGTAGGTACGGTCGTTCTTGAAAGCCCAAACGGCTGCCCCGTGAACGAAACAAATTTATATATGATCAATGGAGAGGGAGACATCCTTTGGAAAGCGGAAAAACCCAACCCAAACATCCTATTCACAAAATTAAAGCTCAACGAAGAAGATATGAGTCTTTCGACCTTTACCAGCAATGGTCAGTTTTGCGAGATCGACATTAAGACGGGCAAGATCCTTAGCAGTTCGAATTTCAGATAAAACACCAATGAATGTTCTTTTTACCCGGTTGATCTCACCCACTGCCGACATGGCTGCCGCCTTCACCAAATGGGACAATGACCCCGCCCTCGTGCATCTCATGCGCCCCAACCACAGCCAGGCAGACCTTGAACGGGTCGCCGTGGTGGATGTGGAAGAGCTGACCAAACGGTTGGAGCACCAGACGGCCTATTTGCTCTATCTTGAAGAGCAACTCGTGGGTGAAATGAGCTACCAGGTCGACCCGCCGCACCTTTACAAAAAAGAACCCGGCACGGCGTGGATCGGCATCACCATCGGCGAAGAATCCGCCCGCGGCAAGGGACTTGGAACACTTGCCATGCAGCATTTAGAGGAAGAGATCAAAAAAGCAGGCTACAACCGCATTGAATTGGGTGTCTTTGAATTCAATGAACCTGCCCAAAAGCTGTATCAACGAATGGGATACATTGAGATCGGCAGAATCCCCGAATTTACCCTCTGGCAAAACAAAATGTGGACCGACATCCGCATGGAGAAATACATCTAAACATGGAACAACCTCCGCTTGGCTTTGTACTCGCCTTCCTTTTATTTAGTCTTATCTTTCTTTCGAACAGCTATAAACTCTGGTTCAAAACCGAGGAGTATTACAAAGACCTGTACAACAGCCTCACCAATGAAAAGACGCCCTACCCGTTCAAGAATTTCTTCTTGAAGCG
>JBAIYF010000503.1:0-5917 GCA_037916115.1 Anaerolineales bacterium | reverse complement strand
CATGTGCTCGGAACGTGATTGCAAAAACTCCTTGACCTTCGGTTCGAGCTTGGAAAGGTCGAGATAGAAATGCTCAGTGTCACGCAGTTCGAGCGCACCGTCGCCGGTGGTGGCACGCGGATTGATCAACTTCTCCGGCTCAAGCACGTTGCCGCACTTGTCACATTGATCGGAGCGCGCACTTTCGTAACCGCAGATGTAGCATGTCCCTTCGACGTAACGGTCGGGCAGGAATTTGCCCGCGCTGGGGGAGTACCACTGCTTGCTGAACTCGCGGTAAAGGAATCCGTTCTTTTCCAAAGCAAGGAACATCGCCTGCGATACTTTGAAGTGGTTATCGCTATGGGTAGTGGTGTATAGGTCGTAAGTGATGCCGAGCTGCTGGAACAACTCGATGAAACCTTCATGGAAGGACTTGTACACTTCCTCGACGGGCTTGCCAAGCTTGTCCGCGCTCATGGTGACGGGTGTGCCATGTGAGTCGGTGCCGGTGATCATCAGCACTTTGTTGCCCTTGAGGCGGTTGTAACGTGCGAAGATGTCACCGGGTAAATGTGAACCCGTGATATTGCCCACGTGGATTTCAGCATTGGCGTATGGCCAGGCGACGGCGACTAGGATGGTTTCGGTCATGGTGTTTCTCCTTCGGAGAGCTATCAGCCATCAGCTTTCAGCTATTGACTGATAGCTGACGGCTGAGTGCTGTTCTTATATCAAACAAAAAGGCTGTCCGCGAAATGGACAGCCCGTTTTTTCAGGTACAACGGTCTAACGTGCTTTCCACTTGGCGCAGCAGGACATTTCCATTCGCATGGACATCAACATGGTCATTGGCACCATTGGGTAAGCGGAAGTGTATTGCATGGGCATTATTTTAGGCAGGCAAGGGCGCTTTGTCAATGGCGGGTTTTGGTTTAACGCGCTGCGCAATAAAAAGGAAGAGCAGAACCAGAATGGTTGAACTTATGCTCCACAAATCCTTGTCGGTGATACCTTGCTGGACGAGCGCAAAGAGCGAAGCGCCATCGAGCAAAATGAGGAAGATAAAGGCAAGGACAAGGCTGCGTTGTTTTTGGACCAGCGTTCCCACGATCCACACAATGGGGATGATATATGGAAGTTGGTCGTACTCCCAAAGATAGATCGTACTCACAAATCCAATAGGGATGATCAAGTTCATCGCCTCCCATACGGACCATTTGGCTTGATTCTGCCAAAGGAGCAGACTCGCCCCCCCAAGCAGACTCAGGCTCAAGATCCCGCCGAGAAGCGTGGAGCAGGGGGCTGCCCCATTACAGGCGAGATAGGCAAATGCCCAAACGTTGGAGTGAACTCCGAGGGTCCGATCCATCACAGCGTTGCCTGCGCCGAGGAATTTTTGAACCCACTGCGGGTCCTGTATCAAGCCGATGATAAGAATCCCGATTCCGCCCGCTGCTACACCGGCAATGGCTTTCCAATCGCGCCGTGCCAAAAACCACACACCAGCCAGCAAGAGAATGGTAAGTCCTTGCGGGGGCTTGAGCATGGTGAGCGCAAGAACAATACCCGCCCAAAATGACCGTTCCTTTTCCAGTAAAAGAATGGCAGCCAAAAGAAAGACGAGAGCCAGTATGCTGATGGTTCCGGCATGTATGGTCAAGAAGAGCGGACCAAAGAACAACAAAAAGAAGAACGTTAGCATGAATAGAATGTTTTTGTGTTCGTTGATCTGCCATTGACGCAGGATAAGGTGAACGCTCAATGCGACCAGAGCAAGGGTGACCGCCTGCAAGACGGAGTATGCTGTCTGCATCGAAAAGAAGCCGAGCGGTATGCAAAGCAATGCCAGCGGCAGGGGATATGGAAAAATAGCATTTGGACGCCAGTTCATGCCGTTGGCATCGTGCCCGGCAAGGTATTGGGTTTCATCGTATGGATTTTGCCCGTCCAGGATCATTCGCCCTGCCAGCCAAAAGAAGGAAAAATTTGATCCAGATGCATCAACTTGACTGCTGATTTGTATGCGTACAAAGATCAACAATCCGAGGATGGCAAGGGTTAGGAGGGTACGAAATGGTTTTGGGAGCGATTTTTTCATAGTGGTTATAAAGAGAAAGCCGCCCGTTGATACAGGCGGCATGGGATATCTATTTCAATAAGTCTTTTAATTTCGCGAACGGAGAGTCGGGCTCTTCGGGGCGGTGACCACAATCTTTCTCGTTGAGGTTCTGCCCGCATTCGATACACAGACCGAGGCACTCGGGTTGGCAAATGGGGTTGATGGGAATTTCGAGCAGGGCGTACTCACGCAGCAGTTCTTCCACGTCCAGTTGGGCATCTTCGGGTAGGAGCAGGCCGGACTCAGTAATCGAGCGCTGGTCGAAGGCGTACATTTCGGTGAATTCCCACTCCAATTCATGTACAAAGTCTACAAGGCAGCGGGCGCAGGTGACGGTGGTTTCAGCGCTGAATTTGCCCTGGACGATCAGTCCCTGTGGGGTTTTGCCGACATTGACATTGCCTTCCAGATTGCGAAGTTCAAGGTCTCCGGCAAGGGTGACCTTCTCGAACTCGAACGGGAAGTCATGGTTATAGCCGACTTCTTCATGAATGATAAAGCCGACATTGAAACGAAAGGGTTTGCGAGGATTAGTCATGGGAGGTAGGGATTAGGGACTAGGGACACGGAACTAGGATATTTCACATCCTTATTCCTGATCCCTTGTCACATGTCACTTGTCTTAGATCTTTCTATCAACAATATACTTCGCCAAATTTTCCAGCGCATCGCGTTCGGCGGAAGCTGGCATATCTTCCAGACGGGTGAGTGCGCGTTCGATGTGCTGTTCTGCTTCTGCCATGGCTTTCTTCGAGGCGTCGCTGGCACGGATGTTGGCGATGAGGCGGTTCATGTTCTCGGTGTTGGTCCAGCCGCCATTGGGCAGGGACTGAATGTCCGCGTCAGCGGGATTGGCTTCGGCGTAGTAAATGCCCGGCAGGGTGACCAGTCCGTTAAGTAAGTCTGAGCCGAGCGGTTTGCCGACCGCGTTCTGGTCGCCGGTGAAGTCGAGGATGTCATCCACGATCTGAAATGCCATGCCGATCTGGTAGCCAAAGTCGCGCATGGCTTCTATCGTCTCATCGCTCACCGGGCTGACCATTGCCGCGGCGCGGGAGGTCATTTCAAACAGCGAGGCGGTCTTGGCGTAGATGCGCTTGTAGTAGTTGTCGCGGTTGATGAGCCCGCGCGAGGTGAACATTTGCGTCAGTTCGCCGTTGACGATGGTTGCCAGCGTTTCGGAGAACAACTTCATCAGCGGCAGGTGGTCGGTATCGGCGGCGAGTTTGGCGGCGCGTGCAAAGAGGAAGTCGCCGGTGAGGACGGTGGCGGGCGGCGACCAGCGCGCGTTGAGGGTGGGCGTGCCACGGCGCAGGAGCGAGCCGTCGATCAGGTCGTCGTGGACGAGGGTGGCAGTGTGCAACAACTCTACCGCCGCGCCGAGGTTGATGAGTTTTTCCAGCGGGGCCCCCAACATGTTTCCGACGAGCGAGCTCAAAGTCGGGCGGACGCGTTTGCCTCCGGCGGCAAGCAGATGTTCGAGAGCGGCGCGCAGGTCGGGATGGTGTTCATCCGCCTGGGCGCGCATGCGTTCTTCAACGAGTTTAATTTCTTCTGTTACGGGTGATAGAAAGGTTACCGTGCTCAAGTCAGTCTCCCCATGCAAAGAGCCGCGCCGCATTTGCGGTTGTGATTTCGGCGATCTTCGCAGGGCTTTTGGAATGGATTTCTGCTATTTTATCAGCAATATGAAGGACGAACGCAGGTTCGTTCCTTTTACCTCTGTGAGGTACTGGAGATAAAAATGGCGCGTCGGTTTCGATAAAAAGGCGCTCCAAGGGCAGTTTTTTGATCATTTCGCGATAGGTTTCGTTCTTTGGATAGGTGATGGGTCCGCTCACGCCGAGGTAGAACCCCAAGGCGAGGGCTTTTTGGGCAAGGGCGAGGTTGCCATTGAACGAGTGCAAAACGCCGGGCTGTGCCCCAAGCGGGTGCCCTTCCTTGCGCCATTTTTCGACCCAAGGTGTGATGAAATCAATGAGGTCATCGAAAACGGGACCCTCGGTGGCATCGTCTGCTTCACGCAGGTGGATGACCAGCGGTTTTTTCAGCGCCTCTGCCATCTGGACCTGGAGACTGAGTACGTCTCTCTGGTGCTTTTGCTTCGCCGGCTCTTTGACCCAGTAATAGTCCAGCCCAAGCTCGCCAATGGCGGCAACTTTGGGGTGCTCGGCAAGTTTGAAAAGTTCGTCGCTCTGCTTTTCAGAGAAGGTCTCGGTATCGGTGGGGTGGATTCCCGCGGCGGCAAATACCTGCTCGTATTTCTCTGCCAGCTCAATGGCTTGGCTGCTGCTCTCAACGGTCGTCCCTGCCACCAGCATGCGTGTGACTCCCGCTTCAATGGCGCGTTGAATCACTGCTTCGCGGTCTTCATCGAATTTATTCCAAAAAAGATGACAATGCGTATCGGTCAGTTGCATAGCGTTGGCATTATATCAGCCTGCTTTCGACTCAAAATGCTAAACGGATGATTTTTACAAAATAAGTGAGAGTTTGATGACATTTGTCTGGTACTTTTGCCCGAGTTGACCAATAATTCTTCTCTCCGTATAGTTACAGTAGATCATTCAACCTAGGAAAACAAATGAAAAGAATATTGCACACACTCATTGTCCTTTCGCTCTTGCTTGCAGTCCCTGCTTCTTCCGCCCATGCCGATGTTGCGCCGCCCGAAACCGTGCCCGGCTCGAACCTCGTCCCCGGCGGCGAATCGACTCAGGTCCGCATGGTGGCGGAGACGGTCACATTGACCGTGTCTCAAGACCCGGCTGATGAAGATGGCGCGATCGCAAAGACCGAAGCCGTGTTTACCATGCGTAATCTTGGCACTGAGTCTGAAACGATGGATGTCCGTTTTCCGCTTTCGTTCTTCAATGGGAATTCAGATGGCTTTGGCAACTTCCCCGAGATCGAATCCATCTCGGTCAGAGTGAACGGCAAGACGGTCTCCACCCGCCGTGAGATCCAGCCCTTCACAGCGAGCGGACAATCCTTCAACGAGCGCGAAGAACTTCCCTGGGCGGTCTTCGAGGTGACCTTTCCCCCAGATCAAGATGTCCTCATCGAAGTGACCTACACCGTGCAAGGCTACGGCTACTATCCGTATGAAGCCTTCAAATACGTCCTCGAAACTGGCGCAGGCTGGAACGGCACCATTGGCAGTGCTGAGGTCATTTTGCGCTTGCCGTATGAAGTCAATGAATACAACATTGATCTTGGCGGTCAGACGGGATATGGCGAAACCACGCCAGGCGGCGTAATGAGCGGTAACGAGATCCGCTGGGTGTTCAAAGACCTTGAACCGAATTTTGACAATAATCTTATGTTCGTTATCGTCACCCCGTCCCTTTGGCAGAAGGTCCTCACCGAAGATGCCAACGTAACCAAAAACCGCAACGACGGTGAGGCTTGGGGCAGGCTTGCCAAAGCCTACAAAGACATCATCCTGATGCCCAAAGGATATCTGCGAACCGACCCTGCTGGGCTGGGTATGTTCGAGTTGAGCCGCAGCGCCTACGAAACCTGCCTTGCCCTTTTACCCCAAGACCCGCTTTGGATGTACGGGTACGCCGAATTGCTGTGGGCGCATTATTACTTTGATCTTTATCTGATGGGCAAACCAGATACCCAAAACATCCTGCCCATCGCGTTGATGCGTCTTAATACCGCACTGGAAATTGACCCCAATCTTCAGATGGCAAAGGACCTGCTGCTTGAGATCAGTTTTGCCGTGCCGGGCGCCGTTCAACAAAATGAGGATGGGAGTTTCACCCTGCTCGGGCTGACCGCCACGCCGGTTCCACCCACGCCGTGGGG
>JBAIYF010000502.1:0-2515 GCA_037916115.1 Anaerolineales bacterium | reverse complement strand
AGGCATTTGAAGATGAGGTGCAGGCAGAGGCTGCTTACCTTGCCAATTATGAAGATTACATCGGCAGGGTTTCCACCAGCGGAAAGTGGCGTGAAGCGAGTGTTCAACCGCTTCTTCCATCCGTTTGTGTAGATGCGGCTTGCAGCGGTGCACCCGGAAAACTCGAGTATCGTGGTGTGAATACGGATACGGGGGAGGAGATCTTCCGTGCTGGTCCGTATGCCGACGGGACGAATAACGTTGGGGAATTCCTTGCCATTGTCCATGCGCTGACTTGGCAGGAAAAACACAATCTGCATCTGCCGGTGTACTCAGACTCCGAGAATGCGATTCTGTGGGTCAATACCGGTGTATGCCGTACAAAACTCAGCCACACCCCAAAGAATGCTGTCCTGTTTGCGATCATCCACAGTGCTGAGAACTGGCTGGCGGAAAATGAACTGCCCGAAGGCAAGATCCTCAAATGGGATACGAGCCTGTGGGGAGAAAACCCGGCTGATTTTGGGCGAAAGTAAAGGCGGGGATAACTTTTCAATGGTTAAGACCAGTACAAGTCATATTAATGAGGCGGTTACTTCGTCATGAGATTTTTGGGATATTCCTGGTCACTGGGTCGCTGGCGCGGCATGGACATTCGTTTTCATGTTTCGATGGTGCTGAGCCTGCCCGCGGCTTATTGGCTGTTCAAACCCGTGGATGTGTTTGGTGCGGTTGAGGCTGTGCTTTGGATGGCAGGCTTGATCGTGTTTGTGTTTTTGCATGAGGTGGGTCATGCGTTGGCGGCGCAATTGGTGGGTGTGGAGGTGCGCGGCATTACGCTCTGGTTGCTGGGCGGGCTGACCAACCTTGCGCACAAACCTGAAAAACCCACACACACTTTTTTTATTTACGCGGCGGGTCCGCTTGTGAACATGCTGCTGGCGTTCGTGTGTGTCGTGTTGTTTGTTGCAACGTCAATGGTGTTTGTGCGCTTTTCGGGCGATGCCAATTTTTTTATATGGCTGCAGGTTCTTAATAAGTTATTCCTGTCTCTTGCAATATTAAATATTGTGCTTGTGGTATTGAACCTGTTGCCTGTCTACCCGTTGGATGGCGGAAATCTTCTTCATGCCGTTTCCGAGTTCCTTTTTGGCAGACTGAATGCAGACCGTATCACAATGTTGGTCGGTATTCCCTTTCTGGGTGGATTGATCCTGCTGGCGTTGTTTACGCGCGATTACATTTTGTTGTTCTTTTGTGTCCTAATGGGCATCTCCATTGCTTCGCTCAATCATTCTATTTTGAAGAGCATTAATCTGGGTCTGACCTATCTGTTCAAACGCCCTGCGTACTATTATTTGAAAGGTGATTACGACCTTGCCGTGCAATTGTTTACCGCCGAGATCGAAAAGCAGCCGAACAATATCGATCATTATCTGATGCGGGCTGGCTGCTATTTGGTAACCGGTAAAAAAGAACGCGCCCTGGCGGATGTGGAGCGTGTGCTGCGTGTTGACCCTGGACATATCTTTGCGCTTGAGTTGCGCGGTGAATTGTATATGATGGAAAAGAATTTCGATGCCGCGCTTGAACTCTTTGAACGAACAAGGTCACTCAACCCCAATTGGGCGGTCTCGTATTTTGATATTGGTTCGGTCTGCATGGAGCGTGGTGATCTTAAGTCTGCATTGGAGAATTTTAACAAGGCAATTGCTTTGCAACCGCGCATGCCTTTGTTTCATGTAGTCCGTTCCATCGCGCATTTCAAGGCGGGCGACCTTCCCTCTGCTCATGCCGATCAGGATATGGCGGTGGGAATTTCAGCGGCGGATGCGCTGGTCATGGCGGAAGTCAATACGATGGTCTATGAAGGGGAATTGGACTGGGCCAGGGATTACTATGGTCGAGTTCTGCAGAAAAGTCCGCGTAGTGCGCTTGCGCTTCAGGGCTTGGGGGAGGCTTGTCTCGTCAACCAGACATTTGACGAAGCCGCAGCTTTGTTCACACGCGCCCTTGCGATAAATCCAAAAGAGGCGCGCACCCTGATCGGACGGGGCAGGGCACATCTTGCTTTGAATGAACATCAAAAAGCCAGATCAGATTTTGAAAAAGCAATCTCTCTGGCAGATAAACTTCACTTGCGCAGGCAGGCGGAGACGCTGTTGAGAAGCGTTCCGGTTGAATGATATTTTCCAAACTTATGTAGAGAGGAAGAAAATGAAAACTGCTTTATTAGTCATCGATATTCAAAAAGATTATTTCCCGGGCGGCAAGTTCCCGCTGGTGGAGCCGCTTGCTGCAGCGAAGAAAGCCTACGAGCTTCTGCAATGCTTCCGCGAACACAGTGGACACCATGTTCACATTCAGCACATTTCTCTCAAGCCGGATGCGACTTTTTTCATCCGTGGTGACGTGGGCTCGGATATCCATGATGCGGTGGCGCATTTCGAAGGGGAGCCCATCGTTTACAAGCATTATCCAAACTCATTCCGTGAGACGAACCTGTTGGAGTTACTCAAGGGCTGGGGCGTGGAGC
>JBAIYF010000501.1:0-6257 GCA_037916115.1 Anaerolineales bacterium | reverse complement strand
GCTAAAAAATTGTCGCTGGATAATTTTGGAGTCGCGCCGCTTCATACGACACGCCATCGTATCATTATGCCGGTCAGTGGTGTTCATTTGGGAACTTTATCCGCTTTGCATTATGCCCGCATGTTGTCAGATGACGTGACAGCTGTACATGTCACCATTGAGCCTGCCGAAGCCGAGAAGATTCGCCAAAAATGGGAACTATGGGGCGAAGGGGTGAGGCTTGTAATGTTGAACTCGCCATATCGCCTCTTTATTGAGCCGTTACTGAAGTATGTTGCCGATATTGCCGCACAGCGTCAGCCTGGCGAGAAGATCACTATTGTAGTTCCAGAGATTATTTCAGAAAATCAAGTAACGGCTTCACTCCATATGAATACAGCAGACCTTCTTCGTAAACGCCTAAAGCGGCAGCAAGGTATTGTGATCATCAATGTGCCGTATCATGTAAATGAAAAAGACAGCAGTACGTTTTGAGATTTATTTTGAAAAAAGGGGAGAATTAAATCTTCACATGACCGAAAAGACCTTGGAGGAACTCTCCGAGGTCTTTATTTTACCCCTTGACAAAAGATAATTTACACCGTATATTTACAGTGTAAATTATCTAGGAGATAATATGGTCAGACCGAGCAAGAAAACTCAAATTCCAAATTTGCAGGAAGCCATCAAGGAAACAGCGTGGAAACAGATTGCCGAATTCGGCGCACCCTCCTTGTCTCTGCGTGCAATTGCGCGCGAATTGAAGATCACGGCACCGGCCATTTACAACTACTTCGCAGACCGCGATGCGCTCGTAACCGCGCTCATTATTGACGCCTATACCTCATTTGGTGATGCGCAATTTTCTGCTCGCGACTTACTGCCGGAGAGTGATTTGGTGGGGAGGTTTCGCGCGATCGGTATGTCATATCGTCAGTGGGCGATCGATTATCCGGAGCGTTATCAATTGATTTTTGGTACACCCATTCCGGGCTATCACGCTCCCAAAATGGAAGTGCTGCCGTCTGCTGCACGTTCGTTAAGTGCCTTGGTAAGTGTTGTGGATGGATTGCGGGTAGCCAATAGATTGAATGCGGAACATTTTCCAGCGGTTCATTCGGGGTATGAGGAGATGTTCGAAGTGTGGAAAGGGTTCGCAGGCAATTATGATATTTTTTCCCTTTCCGTTTGTATGATCATTTGGAGCCGTGTTCACGGTCTCGTCTCACTGGAGATTTCAGGCAACATGCCGCCTTTTGGTTTGGATGGCACAGCTCTGTATTCTTATGAGATCGATTCGCTTGTTCATCAATTTGTTAAAGAATAAATTCACCCATTAAGAGGATTTTAGAAATGTATAACATCTCCATTACCCGTTTACGAGTTCGTTCGATCTGGTTCTTGCCGCTGTTTGGGCTGCACGCCATGCGGAGCGCCACCCAGGCAATGAAATCCGAAGGGATCGTCAACTTCGATACCCGTGTTGAAGACCCCTTCACACATTGGACCAAGACCGTGTGGAAGGATGAGCCTTCCATGAAGAATTTCCGCAACAGTGGGGCGCATCAAATTGCCATGCGTTTGTTGGCGGCGATCTGCAGTGAGGCATCTTATGCACGCTGGCAACAGGAAACTGCCGATGTGCCAACCTGGGAGGAAGCTCACAAAGCCATGCTCGAAAAGGGCAAATTGTCGAAAGTGAAGAATCCTTCCTCTTTCCATTTGGAAGGTCGCACCGCGCCACCGTTGGTATGAATTGAGCATAGGACATGGAAAAGAAAACAGTTCTCTTAACAGGGGTGAGTGGATTTATCGCTTCCCACATTGCTATTCAACTGCTGGATAAAGGTTATCAGGTTGTCGGTACACTGCGCTCAATGTCGCGTGCGGAAGAACTCAAGCAAACCCTGGCAGGATATACACCAAACATTGCTTTACTTCGACTCGTTGAAGCGGATCTGTTGGATGAGCAGGTTTGGGATGAATTAACCCGGAATGTCGATTACGTTCAGCATGTCGCTTCGCCTTTTCCGCGTACTTTACCTAGGCGCGACGAAGACCTCACGATCCCGGCGGTGAATGGGACGCTGAATGTTTTGAAAGCGGCGGCTCGCAATGGCGTCAAACGTGTCGTGTTGACCTCATCCAGCGGAGCGGTGACTTATGGCGTGGAAAATTCCCGTCGCTTTGGCACGTTCAATGAAAATGACTGGACCGATGAGACCAACCTTGCCGATACTTCTCCCTATTACCGCAGCAAAACACTGGCTGAAAAAGCCGCATGGGATTTCATGAAAACCTCCAAGACTTCAATGGAACTGGCAGTGATATGCCCCGGCGCCAATCTGGGTCCTGTCTTGGAAAAAGACTTCGGCACTACTGCGAATATCGTCCTTTCGATAATGAGCGGGCAGGCACCCGCCCTGTTTCGAATTGGCTACGATATCGTGGATGTGCGTTCAACTGCTGAACTGCATATCCGCGCTATGGAAGCGAAAGAGGCAGCCGGTCAACGTTTCACCGCATCGGCAGGTTACTTGACCTTTAAGGACATCGCCGCAATTCTTCGGGAAAAATATCCCAACCATAAAATTCCAACTGCCCTCATGCCTGATTTTGCCATGCGTTTCCTTTCGGTTTTCATTGCAGACATCAAGCCGCTGCTGGTTGAACTGAATTCGGAGCGAAAAATGGATAGTTCCAAGGCGCGTACCTTGCTTGGTTGGCAGCCGATCGCTCCGCGTGAGGCGGTGTTGGCTTGCGCCGAGAGTTTGATCAAACAAGGGTTGATGTGATGATGGCTTGGCCTTTCCTTCACCCTATTGCCCGCCGTGTGGCGGATGGTTACTTTGGGCATGATGGAATTCGCCAGCATTATGTCACTCTTGGGGAGGGTCCGTTGGTGGTGATGATCCATGGATTCCCTGAGTTTTGGTATTCGTGGCGGCATCAGATCGAGGCACTGGCGGAGAATTATCAGGTCGTGGCGATCGATCAACGCGGGTTCAATGAGTCAGGCAGGCCTGCTTCCGCTGAAGGTTATCGGGTGGAGCGGTTGGTGGAAGATGTTGCAGCGTTGATCCGGCATCTCGGACGGGAGCAGGCTGTGATCGTCGGTCATGATGCGGGGGCGTGGCTGGCGTGGCATTTTGCAGCCATCCATCCCGAGTTGACGAGTCGGCTTGTCATCCTTAGTGTTCCCCATCCCAATGCGATGCGCGAAGAACTTGCTGAACGTGGCGATCAATATAAAGCCAGTGGGTATGCGCGGACGATGGCAAAGGAAGGTGCGAAGCCATTGTTCAATACCTGGCAGATTAGCTTGCTGCTCGACCCGCTTGCATTTCCGCTTTATCTTGCCGCCAGCCGGGGAACAGACCCGGAAGCCATTACCTCGTTTTATCGGCAGAGTTATCCGCAAGAGCCTTATGCGTTAGATGAAAACTTGCCACTCATCGAAGTGCCGACATTGGTCATTCATGGCAAGCGAGACCGGTTTTTGATGGCTTCGGGACATGAGCACAATGCCCGCTGGCTGAAGCACGAGCCAAAGACTGTGATGTTGGACGCAGATCACTTTGTGCATCAGGAAAAACCTGATGAAGTGAATAAAGTAATTTTGGAATGGTTGAACTAGGAGAGAATCAGATGTCAGCTAATCATGTAGTATTGGGAACAGGCGCGATCGGTCGCGCGATCATGAACGAACTTGTCAAACGTGGAGAATCTGTCCGCATGGTGAACCGCTCAGGCAAAATGGACGAGGTCCCTGCCGGGGTGGAGGTGGTGGCTTCAGATGTTTTTGACCCGGCGAAAATCAAAGAGGTGACGCGCGGGGCAAAAGTGGTGTATCAATCTGCACAGCCGGAATATACCGAATGGGTGCAGAAATTCCCGCCCATGCAAAAATCGATCATTGATGGTTTAACCGGCAGCAATGCCAAACTGGTCATTGTCGAAAACCTGTACATGTATGGCGATGTGAACGGTGTGCCGCAGACCGAAGACATGCCCCACAATGCGCACACGCGCAAAGGCAAAGTCCGTGGCGAGATCAGCAATGCCGCCTTTGAGGCGCACCGCGCGGGAAAAGTGCGCGTCACGAGCGGACGCGGGTCTGACTTCTTCGGTCCGTGGGGCTTGCCGACCGCGGCAATGGGCGAGCGGACGTTCTATCCGCTTTTGCAAGGCAAGCCCGCCAACCTGCTTGGCGATGTGGATGCGCCGCACACACACACGTATATTCCAGACTTTGGCAAGGCACTGGTCATCCTTGGTGAACGTGACGAAGCCGATGGCAAGCCCTGGCATGTACCGAACGACAGTCCGCGCATCAGTCAGCGCGAGATGCTGAATATGATCGCACAGGAGATGGGCATCGAGCCAAAGTTCAGCGCCATGGGACGGACGATGATGTGGATCGGCGGTTTTTTCATCCCTGAGGCGAAAGAAACAGTGGAGATGATGTACGAGTTCGAGAAGCCGTTCATTGTCGATTCGAGCCGCTTCGAAACGACCTTTGGCATGAAAGCCACGCCCATGCGCGAAGCGATTCGAGAAACCGTGGCTTGGTATAAGAGTCACCCTGAAAAACATTAATGAGTAAAAACATTTTATAGGAGAAACTATGGTTCTGGTAAATTCACTTATGGCTACCTTGCATCACTTGGCAGCGTTCACATTGACGGCTTGTCTGATCTATGAATTCATTGCCTTTCGGAAAGAGTTGAGTGTGGATGAAGCCCGCCGCATTCAACGTGTGGACCTGGTCTATGGCATTGCGGCAGGGCTTGTGCTGGTTGTGGGATTTCTGCGGGTGTACTTTTTTGAGAAGGGTCCGAACTATTATTTTGCCAATCATGTCTTTTGGACGAAGATGGTTCTGTTTGCGGTCGTCGGTTTGCTTTCTGTCTACCCGACTATCCGCTACATCAAATGGAGCCCAATGCTGGTGGAGAATAAAATGCTGGAAATTCCTGAAAAGGAATACCAAAATATCCGCTTGCTGCTCTGGTTGGAAATGGTCGGGCTTGTACTCATCCTTTTTGCGGCACCCATGATGGCACGTGGAATTGGTTAATCTCTTAAAGCCCTCCGAGGAAAAACCTCGGAGGGCTTTTTTGCAGTACACTCCAATTCCAAGGAGATATGTATATGCTTGAGATCGCCATCATGCTCGAAGGACAAAATGGACTGACATGGACGCGCTGGCAAAATATTGCCCGCCTGGTGGAAGATGCCGGTTTTGTTGGTTTGTATCGCTCCGATCACTTCACCAACATGAATCCGCCGGATAAAGAGTCGCTTGAGTTATGGGTCTCGCTCACCTGGCTGGCTTCACACACAAAGCGCATTGAGTTTGGTCCACTCGTGTCGCCGGTTTCATTTCGTCATCCAGCACTTACGGCTCGTATGGCTGCCGCGGTTGATGACCTCTCAAACGGACGCCTCACCCTTGGACTCGGTTCAGGTTGGCAGGAACGTGAACATCATCTTTTCGGATTTGACCTGCTGGACATCAAGCCCAGGTTTGAACGCTTTGAAGAGGGATTGGAAGTCATTATCGGGTTGTTGAACAGTGACGCGCCTATTTCATTAGACGGGGAGTATTTCCAACTCCGTGAAGCGACTCTCCTCCCTCGTCCGCATCGCCCTGGCGGACCCCGGATCTTGATCGGCGGAAATGGATCGAGACGCACCCCCGAACTTGTTGCAAGATTTGCTCATGAATGGAATGCCATCTTTCTAACGCCAGAAGGGTTTATGGAGGCAAATCAGCGTATTGATATGGCACTCCAAGCTGTGAACCGTGACCTAAAATCTGTTCGGCGCTCCATGATGACAGGTTGTATCTTTGGGCATAGTGATGCCTCCCTCAAACAGAAACTTGAGGCGCGTGGAAGAACCGCCGAAGATCTACGTCAACGAGGAATTATCCTGGGATCCGCGAGCGAAGTAAAAGAGCAACTTCATCAACTGGAAGAAGCCGGGGTGCAGCGCATCATGCTCCAATGGCTGGATCTGGACGACCTGAAAGGGCTTGAAGCCCTGGCGAAAACCGTACTCTAATGCTCCAATTTCAGCCTTGAAATCATGTATACCATTTCTCACGCAGGGGAGGTTGCAACCTCCCCGATTTTGATACGTATATGAAGAAGGCTTTCCATTTGCCTTGAAACGATATAAACTAAATTCAAACCATTTATCACAGGAGAAACAAATATGAATCGATCCGGTCGTTCTCAACTTGCCCTTGGGATCATCCTTATCCTTATCGG
>JBAIYF010000500.1:0-3538 GCA_037916115.1 Anaerolineales bacterium | reverse complement strand
CACATCCATCTGTAAGCATGGACACAACAGCGTGACCGTCTTCAGCATCATCGTCCAAGTGGAAACACTCACCGCCTGGATCGGGCGCGGGCATCCATGCGAGACGGTGTATACGGAATACAAATTGGAACCTTACCAAAAGTAATGACGATAGACCATGGACCGCAGACGATGGAAGTTCGTCGATGGTCAATGGTCTATCGTCCATCGTCAACTGCCAAAGAATCACTATGACAGATACACAATCACTCTTCCCCCAAACCTACGAATCCTCCCGCGAGCGCTTCCGCGGATATCTACCCGACATTCAAAAAATGTGGGGCAAGGCGGCGTTGCATCAATACGCCATGTCCTACGACAACAGCCTGACCATCGATTGGATCTACTCCCCTGCCACTGAAAAGAACGAGAAGATCCTGGTCTTCACCACCGGCGAACACGGCGTGGAATGTTATGTCGGCGCGGCGATGCTGCACAAATTCGTCGAAGACTACATGCCCAAACTCGATCCGCGCACGACCGGCATTCTACTCGTGCATGCCATCAACCCGTGGGGCATGAAACATCATCGGCGCGGCAACCGGGATAACATCGACCTGAACCGCACCTTCATGCTCGACCCGCACTTCGACCCCACCTTCAATCCCGCCTACGACAAAATCGATGCGTTCCTCAATCCCAAAGGGACGTTGACCAACACTTTCTTCAATAATCTTGCTTATCTTTTCGGGCTTGGCTGGCATGTGGCAAAAATGGGAATGCGCGATTTCCGTTATGCGCTCCTGCTCGGACAGTACCGCAATCAAAAGGGACTGTATTATGGCGGCACAGAAATGCCCGAAGAGACGCGCACCCTCATGGAATTGTACAAGATTGCATTGCGCGACTACGACCAGATTCTGCACCTCGACATGCACACCGGCTACGGTCCGCGCTATCAGATGAGTTTGGTCAACTCATCCTTGGATACAGCCACATCGGAGTATTTCGAGCAGCGTTTCAACTATCCACTCGTGGTTGCCGCCACTGCAGACGAGTTCTACGCCATTCGCGGCGACATGATCGACTACATCTACGGCTTGCAGCAGCGTGACTATCCCACCAAGAAAATTTACGCGACATCTTTTGAATTTGGCACTCTCGGCGACACACTCTACGGCTTGTTCCAAAGTCCGCGGGTGATGATCCACGAAAACCGCGCTTATTGGCATGGGGCGGTCAATGAAAAAGTCCATGCTGAAGCCAAACGCGGGTTTGAAGAATTGTTCAATCCGTCTGCGGCTGATTGGAAAGAGAAAGCGGTCAAAGATGCTGAGCAGGCGTTTGAAGGGATTTTGAAAGCGGAAGGTTATACTTCTTAAAAAGGACAAAACTGAAATGGCAAAATCCAAACTTATCCTTGGTCCAATGGTCGGCGGGCTCAGTCACAATGGCGCCAATATTTGGGCACGGGCAGATGGAGCGTCCACGTTGTATGTTTGGCTTGGGAAGCAGGCAGACGGCAAAGATGCAAAGTTGGCGGGCGAGTCTGTGTTATTGGGCCAGGATGGGTTTGCAGGCATTGTTCCGTTGAGAAAACTTCAGGCGGAGACCGAATATTATTTTGCAGCGACCCTGCAAAGGTCACGCCCGAAGCGGGAAGATTTCCATCGCTTTACAACATTCCCCAGACCCGGTCAGACTCGGTCATTCTCGTTCGTGTTCGGTTCCTGTTATCTCCCACCTGACGAACATGGGGGGCAGACACTCGATCAGTTACACCAACTTGTAATGGAGGATGATCTGCGTTTTGGGTTGATGCTTGGCGACCAGATCTACGCGGATGACGCCAAAGGGAATGGGATCGGGCACATTGCTGTTTCAATAAAAGATTATCGGGACGCTTATCAGTATGTCTGGTCGCGATCTGCATTTCAAAAACTTCAGGCAGACCTGCCGCTTTTTATGACTCTCGACGACCATGAAGTGGAAGATGACTGGAGCTGGCGCGATGAAGAAAGAAGATGGGCTGGCATTCCCTGGTTTAACCGGGTCTTGCGTTGGCTGAAGGGAATACCGCCGGAACAACGTCATTTATCGCCGGAGAGGGTCAAGGCTGCACTAAAAACATATGTTGAACATCAGGTAATGCACGCGCCGAAATTACTGCTGCCTCCAAAGAGCAATTCATTAGGAGAACTTGCACTGGGTAAAGACGACGGCAATTTTGCCTACACGTTCGAAGTGGGTAAAGCCGCATTCTTTGTTTTGGATACGAGAAGCATGCGCGTGATCAATGGAAAAGAGCGGGTCCTTTTGGGAGAAAAGCAGTGGGGCGCATTACAGGAATGGCTCTTGAAAACGAAAAATCAATACCCCGTCAAGTTCCTTGTTTCGTCCGGCACGATTTTACATCCCTTCTGGCTGGATGTGACTCGTGACCGCTGGAGTGGATTCCCTGTGGAACGCGAGCGCCTGCTGGAATTTCTGGCGACGAATGAGATCGAGGGTATTCACATTCTCTGCGGAGATTTGCATACGGCTCATGCGGTTTCTGCAGAACTTAAGTGCCCAAGCGGAAGGCGAATTCCCATCCATGAATTTTGCGCAACGCCTTTTGAGCAAAAATCCATGTTTGTTAGCAATTCTTATCATCCCTTGTTCTCAAAATGGCTGGGAAGGCAAAAGAAGGTCTTTCATCAGACCGGGCTGAATTTTGGTATTGTAAAAGTGGATTTTGAAGCCGATGGAACTCCAAAAGTCACATTCACTTTGCATTACAACAAGAATGGATGGAAAATAAAAGAGCCTGTAGTCACAAAGCGATAAAAACCTAATTGCCCCCGAATTCAATTTAGGACGCAGATGAACGCTGATTGATGCTGATAAAAGCTGAAAATCAGCGTTTTCTGCGTCAATCAGCGTCCTCTTGGGCTACTAAAATTTTTTTATTATTCAAACTTTAACATCATCAGAATATCTTCCACCGCCGCGTTGAACATCTCGGACATGATGGCGTTATCGACAAAATACTCGCCGCCAAATGAACCGTCGCCATAGACTTCGCGGGCGGTTTTGGAGTCCATGATGGAACTGGGAACCATGGGTGAAAGTTTTGGCTCCTTCGGCATCTCGCTGACCACTGTGAACGGGAAAGCCTCCAACCAGTTGGCGTGCTTGGGCTTGAGATTGTATTTGAGCGCCACCTTCTCCACTGAATGAGACGTCCACCAGTCGTACCAGTTCAACTTCAAGCCGGGCATGTCATTGATAACATCGTTCAAGTGGACGTTCAGTCCCTTGTTGCCGCCATGACCGTTCAGGATCAAGATCCGCCGAAAGCCCTGGTGATACGCCGAGCGGATAATGTCTTCGACTACCGCATTGAGGGTCGAGACTCGCAAGGTCAGGGTGCCGGGGTAGTTGCGGAAGTATGGAGAGTTGCCAAAGTTCACGGGTGGCGCGACCAGCACTCCGGTCACGTTTGAGGCGGCATCTGCCATCGCTAGCGGAATTTTGATATCGGTCAGCAGACTCAAATAGGCATGCTGCTCACACG
>JBAIYF010000499.1:0-3253 GCA_037916115.1 Anaerolineales bacterium | reverse complement strand
AAATCTTTTTCTCCAACTCCAAACTGTGTGTAATGTTCCATCTCATCCGGCTTGAGCGTTTCACCGATCAAGAAAGGAATGCTTTCATGCAAAATGGATTCATCGCCCGTAACAGAAACATATTCAGTGGTGACATAAGGCAGCCAGAGCAGATCATCTGAAAAGCGCGTGCGCACTCCCCTACCCGCAGGCGGATTCCACCAATGCAGTACATCGCCCGCTTCAAATTGATGCCGCGCTGCTTCCAGAATTTGCGCGCGCGTAAGATCCGGGCGAGTTTGCAAAAGCGCCATTGCATCTTGAAGCTGGTCACGGAAACCGAACGCCCCACTCGATTGATACAACGCAGTGCGCCCCCACATGCGGCATGTGAGCGTCTGATACAACATCCAACGATTGAGCATCAGATCCATACTGGGATCAGGAGTTTCAACCGTGATGGTATCGAGGATCTCATCCCATTGATGTTGGACGGACTGCCAAACCGCCTCCACCTCCGCCGATGATTGGATCTGTCCGATCAGGCGTAGACTTTCATCCCGGCTTTTTCCCTGCCCGATCAAGAAAAAGACTTCTTCCATTTCGTTCGGGGCAAGGTCAACATGCAATTGGATGACGGCACACGGGTCGAGCCCGGCGTTGACGGCGCTCTCCAACCCGATACGCCGGAGCGCGGCTGGAAACTGCATGCTTCCCATGCGTCCTAAAAACTCGGTGCGGTCTGTGGTGACGCCGTGCGGTTTTTTGTTGGATGCCAAAAAAGCCACACGTTCGCCAAACTCGCTGTTGAAGCGATTGGATGCGAGCAAGGCATTTCTATCGGAGTCAAATTCCGGCATCACATACGCCTGCTGCGTATCGCGGGTTGTGCCCAACACCCATTCCGCGTAATAAGTGACCGTAACACGCCGCGGACGGTCTGTTAGATTCCGCAAACGCAGGTGCGCAATTTTGACTGGCGCATCCGTTGCAGCGAATAGGCGCAGGTTTTGATTCAAGCCATTGCTCTTACTCTCAAAAATGGAATAGCCTGCGCCATGTCGTATCACATGCGTTGTATCTGCCCCGGCAGGCATGGGCGTAGGTGACCAGACCTGCCCGGTTTCTTCATCGCGCAGGTAGATGGCTTCGCTTGGCATATCAGTGACCGGGTCATTACGCCAGGAAGTCAGTCGATTCTCGCCGCTGTTCTCAGCCCAGGTGCTGCCCAAGCCTGATTCGGAAACCAGAAAGCCGAACTGCGGGTTGGCGATCACATTGACCCACGGATGCGGAGTGTGCTGTCCTGATCTCAGATGGATGATGTATTCCTTACCATCACGACTGAAGCCGCCAAGACCGTTGTCCATTTGTAGATCCGTTGGCAGTTGAAGTGAAGCTGTCGAAATAGGATCCATTGTCGGGGCGTATGAAGCGGTGAACTGCGGCAGGCGAGTCCGTTGTGAATTTAATCGTTGGGCATGTTCGGCAAGCGTTCCATTCTTTTCATCCAAAATAACGCCCGCCACTGTTTCAAATAGAATCTTGTCGGCTTGCGCAAGTTGGTCGGTGTGAAGGACGAAAATTCCATCACGTTGATTGAGCAAAGAATCGACTCCCATGCGCTGGATGCGGCGTTGAATGACGTTGTAAAGTTCGAGGGCGTAGCCGGTATCCTGATCGTTGAGGATAACAAGGTTGACGGTGATGTGACGACTGCGCCAATAAATAAAAGCTTGCAAGGCTTCACGCAAAAGCGGCGTTTCGCCATCGCGGACGCGCACCAGCAAGATCGGGAAATCACCAGAGATGCCGAACGCCCACAAGCCGGATTGTCCCTTTTCATTTTGCGCCAGAACATGCGGCTCGGCGCGCAACGTCCCAATCGGGTAAAGCAGCGCCGATAAGATGTGCTGAATGTTTTCGACAGCATAGGCGTTCAGCCCGAGTTCGAGCAGTTCACGTTCGCAATAGGCGCGCGCCTCGTTGAAAGCACGATAGACCGCCTGCCCGGTTCGGTAGCGGGATAATTTTTCCAACGCTTCGGCGCGGGTGGCGGCTGCCAGTGTAATAAATGTGACTCTGGTTTTTGCATGCGGCAATAAATTGATTTCCTGCGCCAACGACATGATCGGGTCAAGCGTTCCCCCTGTGGTGCCCGTGAGTCGGCTATTTGGATTTTGAACTGCCTGCGGTGAATGCATGGTCTGCGATCTGCCCAGGAATTTGGCGCGGTCGCTTTCGTATTGCCCGGTCACTTTGCGCCCGGCTTCAACGATCAGTGCGTGGATCATGACGACCGGTTTTTCATCCGCAGAGCGCGGGCGGCGTTTGAATAACAACGCATTCTCTTTGGGAAGATATTCGCTTTCAATGAACAGTTTGTTAAATGCAGGATGCCGCCGATCGGCTGCCTGCGTGGAAAGCACCACTTCACCATAGCTGGTCAATTTCAATTTTCGTGGATGGTCGGTATCGTTCAGGATGTTCACCCGCCGAAGCTCGACTCCGTCTGTAGTGATGGTGACACCGGTTCGCATGGAGATGCCATGATCGGATCGCTGGAACTCAACCTTATGCGGATAGAACAAGATTTCTTGATGCTCGTGCGCACATCCGGTAGGTTGGCAGGTGACAGACCAACGTGCGCCGGTCTCGCGATCCTGCAAATAGATCCACGTGCCCCACGCATCCAACGTCGGGTCGGCATGCCAGCGCGTCAGGGCGAATTCACGCCACTGACTGAATCCACCGCCCGCGTTGGTGATCAGCAAACTCGCATCTCCCTGTGCAAGAACATGCACCTGCGGAATGGCACTGCCCACCGGGTTACGCCACGGTCTGCTGTTGACGACACGCACAGCTTCATTGGGTAAATCCGCCGGTTCCTCGGGGTGTGGATATTCGATTGGCGCATTTTGCGGGATCTTCTCCTGAAGAAGCAGTTCCACGCTCTTGATGCGCTCATCCGCATGGAAACGCCGCACGATGACATCATCCAAAAGATAATTGCTCGCCGCCACCAGGATCATGCCCTGATGATGAGCCATATACGATTGTACGATCGCTTGAGACTGATACTTGGGCATGCGCGTTTTGGTGTAATCGAGCGCTTCATAAAAGCCAAATCGCCCAAGCATGTTCTCCTGCTCCAAACGAGACATATTCTCCAGCACTTGATGAGGTTGAAGCGAAAGTCCCAGCAGTGAGGCATACGGAGTAACGACCAGATCTTCATGCAGTTCGCGCTTGTATCCCAACTCAGGCACGCCAA
>JBAIYF010000498.1:0-2790 GCA_037916115.1 Anaerolineales bacterium | reverse complement strand
GCTGAAAGCCAAAGACCCGCGTTATGACGCGGGTCTTTTTTTGTCTGTACGATGCACGCGGGTAAAACAAACATCCCCTTCTTACGAAGGGGATGTTTGTTTTATGGGATCGTTGGGGCGATATCCGAGCCGATGCGGATCTCTATGTCCACGGTCTGGTTCGGGTCGGGCGAGAACCGTATGTTCCTATCTGCAATGCCAAAAGTGGCTTGCATCCATTTGATGGTGTAAAGTTTGGGACCGTAGACCACAATGACGGTCTGGCTATACCCTTCGGGCGAAGGCGCTACTTCCACCACGTTCATGCCATAGGAGTTGAATACAGCACCGGCTCGCTGGTCCAAACCAGGAGTGAAGGTTCCATCCATAATGCGGACACGCGCCTCTTCCTGCTGCATGGCTTGGGCGAACAACGCCGCATCGGTGTACCCGACAGGGACCGCCACCGGACTGGTGGGACCTGTAGACGTGAATATCTCGTCACGCAAAACACGGATCTTATCCATCACAGGCTTTAGGATACTGGCATCTTCGCCTGCCAGGACGGTGCGGTCAAAAAGTGCCATACCCTGCTGCGGGTCGATCACACCAGTCTTGACACTCTCCACTGAGATATCCTTGCCAAGCATTGCCAGCCTGAGCGCCTCGTCAAAAGACATGTTCGTCTTAATACCGTAAGATAAATCGTTGTAGAGCCTCGGCGCTGCGCTGATGAACTTCGGGAAATTCTCAGGGTTAATGATGATCGCCTGCAAGCCCAATACCACCTGCTGCTGTCGGCGTGCGCGGTCGGCATCACCGCCGGAGGTCTTACGATTACGGGCATAAGCCAGTACCTTCCAGCCTTCGCACAACATGCGCTCACCGCCCGGGGTGATCACAACCTTATCCATACCCGGACCGATCGGGTCCAGGACCAGCTTTTCATTGGTTTCCACACCGATACAGCCGCCAATGTCGATCAACTCATCCACCATCTGGGTGAAAACGTTGAAATCGACCTGCACATAATAATGGACCGGCACGCCAAGGAACTGCGAAACGGTCTTCATTGCCAGAGCAGGTCCACCGCCCGGCAATTTGGCGCCTTCACCGCTCGGGTATGCCGTATTGATACGACTATAGCCAAAGCCGGGGATGTTCACCCACATATCGCGCGGAATGGAAAGCATTCCCGCCGTTTTGCTGACAGGGTCAATAGTGAAGAGGATCATCGAGTCAGAACGAGGCGGACCTTCATTTTCGATCAGGTCGCGCTCATCCATACCAATGAAGAGAATGTTGATGCGGCTGGCGCCATCCCAGGCGGGCGGAAGGTTATTTTCCGGTGCAACAACTTCCGGCGCAGGCGGAACATTACCGGCTTCAGGCGTGCCTTCTTCTACTGTAAATCCATCGCCTTCATTTGTCACACCGCACTGGGCGGGGGGAATGCCCGGCAATTGGGTGAACGTCCAGCACTGCACAAAATTATTCACCAATATAAAAGCGGTAACAGCAAGAGCAGCCGTGATACCCCAAAACACGACCTGCCCCGGTTTTATTTGTTTCAAAAATTCAAATCGATTCATTTACCTTTTTACCTCAGGGCTTAATATATACCATATCCAGCCCGAGTCGTTCCAAACCCAGTTGCGCCCAATACCCAAGCGCCGCCGAGTCTTCCTGAATACATTTCATCATCACAGGGATGGCACGATGGTCTCGCATTTCTGATAATGCCTTCAACGCCAAAATGCGGACAGCCTGCCTGCCTTCTTTTGCCAACTCGATCAGACTCGGAACCGCCGCCCCACCCAGTTTGACAAGGGCATTCGCCGCAAGTCCCGCCGTGAGCGGGTCGCTATCGTCCAGGCTTCGGGTCAACGCTGGGAGCGCCTCCTCACCCGGGTGGTGTGACAATGCCAACGCGGCAGCGGCACGGACTTCGGCGTTGGAGTCGCCAAGGTGGTGAATCAGGTCCGAGGTCTGGGTGTGAGGCGAGGCGGCTAAGGCGCGAATCGCCCACCAGCGGGTATCCGCATTTTCGGAGCGAGTCAGGTCGAGCAGGGCGGGCATTGCCGCCACTCCCAGTTCCACAATGGCGGGAATGGCACGCTCCGCGCGTTCGTCATCGCCGCTTGTAAGATCAGTCAGCGGGTCTTTCATTCAGTCCTATTTTGCAGGCGGAGGTACGGGCAGTGCATCCTGTGCGGTGCTGACCCATTTGTCGCCTTCCTCGATCAGCATGACGGGGATGTCATCCACAATAGGGTATTTGCGTCCGCAATCCTGGCAGATGAGCCAGGCATCCTTATGAAGGGTGAGCAAACCATCTTTTTCACGCACACAATGCGGACAACGCAATATCTCAAGCAATTCGGTACTGACCATTTTGTCTCCTTATTTGGGGGAAGATTGTATCATGCGTAGAATTCGCATTATGAACTGAAACCGCACAACCCATTTTTGCGTGCAAGTTTACGGGGGTTGTCGGTGCCGGGACCAAATTGGCAGACTGCGGCCCAAGGCTCGTAATGCGTTTTGAACTGGTCGGTGAAAAATACCGAGCCATTGCGCCACACCGTGCGAGTGACGGTAATATCGGCACCCTCAGCGGCATAATCGACCTGTTTGATCTCCTCCGCCTGCATTTCGGGGTTTTCTTCCAGTATCGGTTCGGGTGCAGAGACTACATTCTGCGGACCAGTGGTCTCCCAAGTGACAGAGCGCCCATCGGATGTGGAGTAGATCTTCCATGTGATGGTACGCGCCTGCACATTGACGTACGTTTCCATCAACATCCAGTAG
>JBAIYF010000497.1:0-3617 GCA_037916115.1 Anaerolineales bacterium | reverse complement strand
TGCCCGATGCCAAGTCGCTGGCGGCGTTATTAATGGTACGGTCTTACTTGGAGAAATAGATGAAACCCATGATGATATTAATAGCCGGACCCTATCGTTCCGGCACAAATGACGACCCGGAAAAGATCGCAGCCAACGTCCACTTCCTGGAGTCGTTTGCCGTACCCATCTTTCGCAAGGGACATATCCCCGTGCTTGGAGAATGGTATGCGCTTCCATTACTAGCCTTGGCAGGTTCGAAAGAAACCGGTGATGAAATTTTCAACGAAATATTCCATCCCATTGCTGTTCGCCTGCTCGATAAATGCGACGCCGTTCTGCGGGTCGGCGGCGCTTCATCGGGCGCAGACTTGATGGTCAGCACCGCAAAGGAAAAAGGGGCGCAAATCTTTTATTCGTTAGATGAGATACCCACGATATAAACACTAAACATGGTCAAAACACCTCGAAAATTTCGGGGTGTTTTTATTTCCACCAATCCTATCCAAAATATGACATCCCGCAGGGGGATATATGTCATATATAACTAACGTAATTCATCCCGCAGGAATACACTTGTCCACTGAGGAAACACAAGGCAAATCGCCTTTTTACAGGAGCAAAAATGGACAAAAACATCATCATGATCGACGGCAACGAAGCGACAGCATCTGTCGCCCACCGTCTCAACGAAGTGATCGCGATCTACCCGATCACCCCATCCTCTGCGATGGGCGAATTCTCAGACGAATGGTCTGCCAAAGGCAAGAAGAACATTTGGGGAACCGTCCCGCTTGTGGTTGAAATGCAGTCTGAAGGCGGCGCGGCTGGCACCGTCCACGGCGCGCTTCAAACCGGCGCCCTCACCACCACCTTCACCGCCTCACAGGGCTTGCTGTTGATGATTCCCAACATGTACAAGATCGCAGGCGAACTCACTAGCACCGTCTTCCACGTCGCGGCGCGCGCCAGTGCTGCCCACGCCCTCTCCATCTACGGCGACCATCAAGATGTGATGGCTGTCCGCCAGACCGGTTGGGCAATGCTCTCCTCCGCCTCTGTGCAAGAAGCGCAAGATTTCGCCGCCATCGCTCAAGCCGCCACCCTCAAGGCACGCGTGCCCTTCCTTCACTTCTTTGACGGATTTCGAACCTCCCACGAAGTCAATAAGATCATCCAATTATCGGATGAAGAACTCCGCAACATGCTAGACGACGACCTGATTCGAGCCCATCGAGCTCGTGGACTCAGCCCGGAACACCCCGTCTTACGCGGCACTGCCCAGAACCCCGATGTCTACTTCCAGATGCGCGAAGCGGCAAACCCGTACTATGCGGCTGTCCCCGCCATTGCGCAAGAGATGATGGACAAGTTCGCCAAGATCACCGGGCGTCACTACAACCTGTTCGATTACTCCGGCGCCCCCGATGCCGAACGCGTCATTATTGTTATGGGCTCCGGCGGCGAAGTTGCCGAAGAAACCGCCAACTATCTCTCCCAAAAAGGCGAGAAGGTTGGTGTGTTACAAGTCCGCTTGTACCGTCCGTTCTCAGTGGAACATTTCATCAAGGCGCTGCCCAAGAGCGTGAAAAATATCGCCGTACTCGACCGCACCAAGGAACCCGGCGCCATGGGCGAACCGCTTTACATGGACGTGATCAGCGCCCTCGTCGAAGGTCGCAGGTCGAATATCAATGTCATTGGCGGGCGTTATGGTCTTTCCTCGAAGGAATTCACCCCGGCAATGGCAAAGGCGGTCTTTGACGAACTCTCCAAGCCTGAACCCAAGAATCACTTCACCGTTGGTATCAACGACGATGTTTCACACACCAGCCTCACGGTAGACCACACTTTCTCCATCGAATCTGAAGGCATGGTGAGCTGCGTCTTCTTCGGTCTCGGCTCCGATGGAACCGTGGGTGCGAACAAGAACTCAATCAAGATCATCGGTGAAGAGACCGAAAACTTTGCCCAAGGCTACTTCTATTACGACTCGAAGAAATCCGGCACAGTGACCATGTCACACCTGCGCTTTGGTCCCAAATTCATCCGCGCGCCGTATCTGATCGAAGCCAATCAAGCGAATTTCGTCGCCTGCCATCAATTCACCTTCCTCGAACGCGTGAACATGCTCAAGTACGCCAAGGAAGGCGGCATCTTCCTGCTCAACAGTCTGTATGGACCCGAAGAAATTTGGGACAACCTGCCGCAGGAAGTACAAAGCGACATCATCAGCAAGAAACTCAAGTTCTACGTCATCAACGGCTACGATGTGGCTGAAAAGACCGGCATGGGCGGACGCATGAACACCATCATGCAGACCGCATTCTTTGCCATCAGCGGCATCCTGCCGAAGGATCAAGCCATTGAGCAGATCAAATATGCCATCAAGAAGACCTATGGCAAGCGCGGCGAAGCCGTGGTGGCGAAGAACTATGAAGCCGTGGACGCAACCGTGGCGAACATTTATGAGGTCAAGGTTCCGGCGAAGGCAAGCTCAAAGACGACGCGCAGGCTCCCGGTCCCGAATGAAGCGCCGATCTTCGTCAAGGATGTGCTCGGTCAGATCATCAACTCCGATGGCGATAACATCCCCGTCTCTGCCTTCCCCGTGGACGGTACCTTCCCCACTGGCACTACGCAATGGGAGAAGCGCAACCTCGCGCTGGAAATTCCGGTGTGGAATGAAGATATTTGTATCCAGTGCGGCAAGTGCGTGCTGATCTGCCCCCACGCCGTGATCCGTCACAAGGTGTACGATGAGAAAGCTCTTGCCGATGCGCCGGAGACGTTCAAGCACACCAAGTCGAAGTTCAAGGAATTTGGCGAAGGTTTTGCTTACACGCTGCAGGTTGCGCCTGAAGATTGTACGGGTTGTACCTTGTGCGTGGAGATCTGCCCGGTGAAGGATAAGACCGCGGTTGGACGCAAGGCGATCAACATGGAAGCGCAGCCGACTCTGCGTGAAGCCGAAGCCAAGAACTGGGACTTCTTCATCAACCTGCCCGACCTTGATCGCAAGTTGATCAATCCGTCCACCATCAAGAATGCGCAGTTGCTGCGCCCGCTCTTTGAGTTCAGCGGTGCATGTGCTGGCTGCGGTGAGACACCGTATGTTAAGTTGGTTTCGCAATTGTTCGGTGACCGCGCCGTGATCGCGAATGCCACCGGTTGTTCATCCATCTATGGCGGCAACCTCCCCACCACTCCGTGGGCGAAAGATATCAATGGTCGCGGACCTGCCTGGTCGAACTCGCTGTTCGAAGATAACGCTGAGTTTGGTCTGGGTATGCGCCTCACCATTGATAAGCAGCGCGAGTATGCTCAGGAATTGCTCAAATCCTTCGAGCAGACCGTGGGCACTCAGTTGGTGACCGAAATCCTGACCGCCAACCAAGCCGACGATGCGGGCATCGAAGCCCAGCGTGGACGCGTGGCAGAGTTGAAGAACAAACTTGGAAAATCCAGTGACACCCGCGCCAAAGACCTCATTAGCCTCGCTGAGAACCTCGTCAAGAAATCCGTCTGGATCATCGGCGGTGACGGTTGGGCGTACGATATCGGCTACGGCGGTTTGGACCATGTGATGGCAAGCGGACGCAATGTGAACATCCTCGTGCTGGATACCGAAGTGTATT
>JBAIYF010000496.1:0-7172 GCA_037916115.1 Anaerolineales bacterium | reverse complement strand
TGCCGACCTTGCTTTTGCTGGAACACCCCCATGTTTATACCTTTGGTCGTAAAGGCAATGCAGAAAATTTACTCTGGAATGAATCTCAATTAAAAGAAAAAGGCATCTCCACCTACTGGGTGGACCGTGGCGGCGATGTCACCTATCACGGACCGGGACAGTTGGTGGGCTATCCATTGATTCCCTTGGGGAAACTGAATCAAGATAACCGCCTGCCTGAAGCCGATTATGTCGGCTACATCCGCAAATTGGAAGATATGCTGATCGGCGTGTTGATGGGATACGGCATTGCGTCCGGGCAGCGGCAGGGAAAAACCGGCGTGTGGATCCAAGCCGACGTCCACTCGCGCTGCATCAACTGCAAACCAGAAGATAAACAAAAACCAGCAAAGATCGCAGCCATTGGCGTCAAAGTGGATGTTCATGGAATTACCCGCCACGGCTTTGCATTGAATGTCAATCCTGATATGGAGTACTGGAACGGCATCATCCCCTGCGGTCTGCCCGAACCGGTCGTTTCCCTCACTGACTTGCTCTATCCGCCGCCATCCATGCAGGATGTGAAAGATAGAGTCAGAGACGCGTTTCAGAAAACCTTCTCCTCATACCCATAAAAAAAGACCGCAGACTCTCGTCCACGGTCAATCGTCAATCGTCAAACCTACTAATCACCAGTCATCCAACGGTCACGCCCGAGCGCCTTGGCTTCGAACATGGCGTTGTCTGCCCGTTTGAGCAGGCTATGCCACGAGTCCTCGCCGATGCGGAACTGGGCAATGCCAATGCTAATGGTCACCGGAATGTCGTATTCCTTCAATTTGACACTTGCCGTACGGATCTGTTTGCACAGGCGTGCCGCCTGTTCTGCGGCGGCATTCTGGTCGGAATTGGGCAGCAGGATGATGAACTCCTCGCCGCCGTACCGCCCAACCACATCCGGGTGGCGGATGCTGTCGCGCAGTTGCAACGCCACATGCTTCAGCACTTCATCCCCGATCGGATGCCCATAGTTATCATTGATCGCTTTGAAATGGTCGATGTCCACCACTGAAATGGAGAACAGAGAGTGATATCGTTCCGCGCGCATGACCTCGTTTTGCAGGTCTTTGATGATGGTGCGGCGGTTCGGCAGGAAAGTGAGCGGGTCTACATGTGCCACTTCCTCCGCCTGCGCAATGACCGCTTCCATTTCGATCTGCTTATTCCGCGCCAGTTTTTTCGAATGTTCGCTTTCCACCTGGAATAGCTTCACCTGCTTGCGGAGTTTCCCCACCATACTTTCCGGGTCGGCATCTGTGTCGAGGCGTTCGGCAATAAAGATGAAATTCCCATCCAGCGTGGGGAGCAGCCAGAAAGAGCATAGCACAGCCGCTTCTGCATCTGATGTGAAAAACTCGCCAGCCCAATGCGACTTGCCGCCCTCGATCAACTTTGAACGGACAGCCTCGCCCTCCTTCGATTGAAAAAGTTCAGCCAAATTCTTCGCATCAGCGAATTGACTTTTTGCTGTTTCAAATGCAGAGTTCCAGGAGATCAATTTACCCTCCTGATCCACCAACGCTACAGCAGCGTGAATGTGATCGAACAGGGTCTCCAGGTCATGTTTTGAGATGTCCGTTAAGCTGTGCATCATCTTATTTTAGCGTATTCGCCCTCCAAAAATTTTCAACCTTGCAAAATTAGAAGTTCAAATTACCTTGCACCTCGTCGCCCAAACTGCTTTTCGAGCATGTCCACCGTCAAGTGGATCATGGTTGGGCGTCCGTGCGGGCATGTCCGCGGCGATTGGCAATTTTCAAGGTCGTTCAGCAGACTTCTCTGCTCTTCAGATGTAAGTACCTGCCCGCCTTTAACCGCCAGCCGCTTGCACACTCTCCCGGCGATCTTCGCCTCCAACTCCGCCTGTAGCGGACTCTCATCCTCTTCAAAGTCCTCCACCAGGGCTCTAAGCGCCGAAGCAGGGTCGCCGCCGGCGAACAAGACCGGCATGGCACGCACCTGGAACGTGTTCGCCCCAAACTCTTCCACTTCAAAACCGAAGCGGTTCAAAACAGAAAGCTGCCCCTCCAACGCCTTGGCTGATTGCGGCGGAAGTGTCACGATCTCGGGGGCAAGCAATGCCTGCGAAGGGATGTTCTTATTCTCACGCTGCGCCATCAGCTTTTCGAAAAGCACCCGTTCATGTGCCGCATGCTGGTCGATGAGATACAACCCATCGGGACCTTCCGCCACAATATACGTTGCGCCGATCTGCCCGATGAGACGCAACAGCGGAACGCCAGCAGAAAAGGAAGATTGGGAATTGGTAGATTGGGAATTTGAAATTGAAACTTCGTTCCTTGTCCCTTGTACCTCATCACCACCAACCACCAACTGCTCATCGTCAACTGACAACTGCTCATCATGCGCCACCGACCAATCAATCCCCACTGTCCTCGGCTCAGACGGCACAGACCGTGAACCCCATAACTGCGGCGAAACCGCAGGGATGGGCGTGTACGCCAGCAGTGCCTTTCTCACCGAACGCTGCACAAAACTGAAGACCTTATCTTGTGATCTGAAACGTACTTCCGCCTTGGTCGGGTGGACGTTTACATCCACATCTTCGGGCGCCATCTCGAGAAACAACGCCGTCAGCGGATAACGCCCCACCATCAGCAGCGTGTGATATGCCTGCAACAGCGCCGAGTTGAGCGATATCTCCTGTACCCAGCGACCATTGATGAAGAACGTGATCTCTTTGCGATTGGAGCGTGTCAACGAAACCGGGCTGATGAAGCCGGTCAGGGTTAAGCCTTCTTCCGTTGCCATCACTTCCAGCATCTGCTTGGCAACTTCCACACCGTAGAGCGATGCCAAAATGGCGCGGCGGTCACGGTCGCCTGCGGTTTGCAGAGTAACACTTTTCCCATCGGTTACTTTGAAGCGAATATTGGGATATGCCAGGGCATAACGTGTGACCAGCGAGTCAATGGCACGGCGTTCGGTGGTATCGGTCTTCAGGAATTTCAAACGCGCAGGTACGTTGTAAAAAAGATTCTCCACCCGCACCACAGTCCCTTTGGGCGCGCCAACTTTTTCCACCTTGCCCGAAATGCCGCCATCCACTTTGAGGCGCGCGCCTTCTTTGGCAGATTCCACGCGCGAGGTGAGGGTCATGTTCGAGACCGACCCGATCGAGGCAAGCGCCTCGCCTCGAAACCCCAAGGTTCGGATGTGGAACAGGTCATCGGACTGGACCAGTTTCGAGGTCGCGTGACGAGCCGCGGCAAGTTCCAATTCCCCAACCGGAATGCCATGTCCGTCATCTGCCACTTCGATCAGGGTCCGCCCCGCATCTTCGATGGTGATCGAAATATTCGTCGCGCCTGCATCCAGCGAGTTCTCCACCAATTCCTTGACGACGGAGGCAGGTCGTTCCACCACTTCACCAGCGGCGATCTGCGAAGAGACTTCTGAAGAAAGTAAGCGAATGGGCATGGCACAATTATAATTGCCCGATGCAATTTACAACCATCTTCTTCGATCTCGACGATACGCTCTACCCTTCCGATAGCGGTTTATGGCTTGCCATCAAAGAACGCATGAACATCTACATGCGCGAGAAGCTTAACATCCCTGCCGAGCAGGTTTCTACCCTGCGCGAAAAATATTACATGCAATTCGGCACCACCACCCGTGGCTTGCAGGAATATCACAATTTAGATACTCAGGATTTTCTCGCCTACGTGCATGACCTGCCGCTGAAAGAGTACCTCACACCCAATCCACATCTACGCTCGATCATCGCCTCACTCCCGACCCGTAACCTGATCTTCACCAATGCCGACGTTCACCACGCCGACAGAGTGCTGAAAACCCTCAACCTGCGCGACCTGTTCGACACCATCGTGGATGTGAACGCCATCGCCCCCTACTGCAAGCCCATGCCAGACGCCTTCCATATTGCAATGCAACTTGCCGGAGAAAGTGACCCGCGTAAATGCGTGATGATCGACGACCTGCCGCGCACCACCCGCGCTGCGAAGGAGCTTGGCATGTTCAGCATATTGATGAGCGATACGTTGAAGAATGACGATGCGAACGCCCACCTCACAGACTGGGCGCAATTACACAAAATTTTGGAGAGGCAATAAAACCATGGAAGAGAATCGAACATTGATCGGCGCACTGATATTCATTGGGATGGTGGTCGGCGCGAACTTTGTCATGTACGCCATTGTCCGCGGAGCCACACGCCCGGGCGGGGGCGGCTTTTTGGAGACCATTGCAAAATCGCTGAACGCAAACCAGACCAAAAAGAAGGACGATATGGCGGAACTGCGCCGCACCCTTCAAGAACTGAATGAGGGTAAGAATAAAAAGAGCGAGGACTCTGAATAAATAGACCGTTCTTATACAAATCGAACAATTGATTCAGCAAACTTTAATAACCAATTGGTATCTTCATCCGTAGATATTGCCAAATGGAGGCATTTGTGAATAAGACCTTAAAAGTTGTCCTGATCGCCCTGGCGGTCATCGTGGTTGGGTTGGGCTCTTTTGCCGGAGGGTTCGTTGCCGGTCATCTCACACCCTATGGGAGCGTGCTGCCTCTGACGGCTGGAGACCCCGCCCCAGACTATGTCCCCCCCACAACATCGCCCGATCAGCAAACCGCCACCCCCGATGAGTTGCAAACTCTCTTTGCGCCGTTCTGGGAGGCGTGGAACATCGTCCATGCCAATTATGTAGACCAGCCCGTGGATGATGTCGCATTGATGCGCGGCGCCATTCGCGGCATGATGCAAGCCCTCGGCGACCAGCATTCCACCTACATGGACCCTGAAGATTATAAACAGGCAAATGAAAGCCTCGAAGGTTCCTATGAAGGCATTGGTGCTTATGTGGATACGACCACAGATTACCTGACCATCACCAGCCCCATCCCCGGCTCGCCTGCCGAAGCAGCGGGGCTGCGACCCGGCGATAAGATTGTTTCCATCGACGGTGAAGATATGACTGGCATCGATGCCGAACTGGTGCGCCGTAAAGTCCTCGGACCCGCCGGGAGCACCGTTGTGCTTACCATCTGGCGTGAGGGCGAAGATGCCCCGTTCGATGTTTCGATCACACGTGCACGCATCACGATTGCCTCTGCCTCAGGTGAAATGCTCGAAGGCGATATCGCCTACTTCCAAGTGACCACTTTCGGTCCCAACACCATGACGGAGCTGAACACCGCGCTGGATGAGTTGATGCCACAGAATCCCAAAGCGATCATCCTCGACCTGCGTAACAACGGCGGCGGATATTTGCAGACCTCTGTGGAAGTTGCCTCACAGTTCATGGCAGATGGTGTGGTTCTTTATGAACAATATGGCGATGGAAGCCGCACCACCTTTGAAGTCATCCCCGGCGGCAAGGCAACCGACTCTGCGATTCCCATGATCGTGCTCATCAATGAAGGTTCGGCTTCCGCATCTGAGATCGTGGCAGGCGCCCTGCAGGACTCAGGGCGTGCCAAACTACTGGGTGTTGTTTCATACGGTAAGGGTTCTGTTCAGAACTGGATCCCGCTTTCAGGCGACAACGGCGCCGTCCGCGTGACGATCGCCAAATGGCTGACCCCCAGTGAAAAGACCATCCACAAGATCGGTCTCACCCCTGATTACACCGTGGAATTTACCGAGGAAGATCGCGCCGCAGACCGTGACCCGCAGTTGGACGAAGCCGTGCGTATTCTCAAGGAAATGATCGGACAGTAATGAATTCAGGTTCCCGGCAGCCAACCTGCCGGGAACATCACAAACCAAGATAAACAAGAAAAGGAGACAGACATGTTATTCTTCGACCCCATGTACCTGATATTCATGATCCCTGCCTTCATCCTGATGGCGATCACATCATGGTATGTGAAGGCCGCCTACAACAAGTGGAGCCGGGTTGCAGCCGGAAGCCGTTTCACCGGCTATGAAGCGACCAAGCGCCTCATCAATTCTAGCGGATTGTACGGTGTGCAGATCCAAGGCACGCCCGGCGAACTGTCCGACCACTACGATCCGCGCAATAACACCGTGTATCTTTCAGAGGGTGTGGCCAACCGCGCATCGGTGGCTTCCTTAGCCATTGCCGCGCATGAACTGGGGCATGCCCAGCAGGCAGCAGAGGGCTACTTCCCATTCAAGTTTCGCGGCGTGTTGGTGCCTCTCGTCAACATTGGTTCCAACCTCGGCTGGATCCTCATCATGGCTGGCTTGTTCCTGCAATGGCTTCAGATCGCGTGGCTTGGTGTGATCGTCTTTGCCAGTGGTGCACTCTTTGCCCTCGTCACTCTGCCAGTCGAATTTGACGCCTCTGCCCGTGCCAAGCGTATGCTTGCCGAAAGCGGCATCATTCAAACCGATGCCGAAATGCGCGGCGTGAACAACGTCCTCAATGCCGCCGCACTGACCTATGTTGCGGGTCTGGTCACTGCCATCATGCAGCTGTTATATTACGTCATGCTGCTCGGTGGTTTCCGTAGCCGCGACTAATTTCTCAGTCCATCAAAAACATCCGAAGTCTGTAAGGCTTCGGATGTTTTTTTTACGGGGGAGAGGAAATGTCAAAATTCTCCTGCAATAAAACGTTAACTTGACAATACAGAACAAGTGTTCTATATTTGGGTATAGAAAGTTTTATTCCGCGATTTGGTTCCCAAAAGGAGAATTCCCATGAACCGTTCCTTCAACTTCCAGCTGATCCCCTTCCTGAAGAAAATGTCGCTGCGCCGCGGCGCCATCTTTGGCGGATTGATCATGTGCGCGCTTGCGGCGTTCGAGGTCTTCAACTTCGGCACTACATCCTTTGCCCTGCGTGATGTACTTGGCGACCTAAAGTTCGCAGGCATGTACTGGTCGTCCATGCTGGCATTTGCCTTCTGCGCCATCGACTTTGCCGGTATTGCTCGCATCTTTACCCCCCAACAGGGGCGCGATGAACCTGCAGAAGTTTATTATCTCTTTGGCGCGTGGCTGCTTGCCGCAGCGTTCAATGCCATGCTCACCTGGTGGGGCGTTTCCATTGCCATTCAGGGGCATATTGCCCAGGGTGGTGCGCTGATCGGTCAATCTGTCATGTCTACAGTCGTTCCGATTTTTGTGGCGTGCATGGTCTGGCTCGTGCGTGTGCTGTTGATCGGAACATTCTCT